>NZ_CALIJF010000258.1 GCF_938018035.1 uncultured Campylobacter sp.
CGTCAAATTTAACCACATCTATGCCGCCCATCGAGTAGTGTGCGGTCGGACGAATCGGAATCGGCTCCTCGATAAGATCGATACCCTCAAACAAAATGGCGGTGTGTCTGATCTTAGGAAGGGCTTTTAAAATTTTATCTTTTCCGAGATGCCTTACGTCAAGTAGCACGTATGCGCCGAGTCCCTCGCCGTAGCCCCTACCCTCGCGAATCTCGGTTTCGATCGCGCGAGCTACGACATCGCGCGGCGCAAGCTCCATCTTTTCGTGGTAATTTTTCATAAAGCGCTCGCCTTTGTTGTTGAGCAGATATCCGCCCTCGCCTCGTGCAGCTTCGGTAATGAGCGCGCCGCCGCTTTTGATACCTGTAGGGTGGAACTGCACCATCTCCGGATCGCTAAATCCAAGACCCGCGCGCAGTGCCGCCGCGATGCCGTCGCCGGTAGCGATATAAGGCACCGAGGTGCGGTTGTAAAACATCCTCGTATATCCGCCCGTTGCGATTACCAAGGCTTTGCAAAGCACGGGATAAAAATCGCCAGTTTGGATATTTCGAAGCACGACGCCCTCGCATCTGCCGTCAGGTGCGCTGATCTCAAGCAACTCGTGATCGATTAAAAATTTCACGCCGTTGCTGACCGCATCGTCAAAACAGGCGTGCATCAAGATATGACCCGTCTTATCGGCGGAGTAGTTGCATCGTTTTTTAGACGCGCCGCCCATAAAGCGCTGTGCTACGCCGCCCGGGACGCCGCTTTCTTTGCCATCCACGCCGCCGCTAGCATTTCTGGAAAACAGCGTGCCGATGTAATCCATCTCGGCAATCGTAGGGCCCGCAAGTTCACAAAATTTAATCGCGGCGTCCTGATCTACAAGATATGCGCCGCCTTTTACGGTGTCGTAGGCGTGAAGTTTGTATGAATCGCCGCCACTGAAACTCGTAACGCCGTTGATACCGCCCTCCGCCATACAGGTGGCGTTGCGCGAAGGCATCATCTTCGTAGCTACTACAACACTGAGATTTGGATTACTCTTTCTTACCGCTACGGCTGCACGCAAACCCGCGCCTCCCGAGCCGATAATAAGTACGTCCACACTAGGAAGGCCGCCTTCGTTGCCGCCGTCTGCGCTTTTACTTTTGTCGGTATCCACGCAGCCGCTAAGGCTAAGCGCGCCGACGCTGATACAGGCCGATTTTAAGAAATCGCGTCTGTTGAAATTTGATTCGCTCATTGTACTTCCTTGAAATTTCGTTGAATGGCGGAGCCAAAACAGAATTCTTAAATTCAAGGAAATTATATATTATCAATTCTTTAAGAATATTGAAATTCTTAAATATTTTTTAGTAAAAAGAGCTAATTTTATCTTTAAGTTAAACAGATGGTTTTTGTATATTTTGCTTTATAAGATACGATTTCAACGAGATTTTAATATGATATTTGATTTTATATAATTTTGTAAAATTTTGAATTATCGTATCATTTTGATAATACCGCCGCGCGATAACCGTCGGTATAATCTCGCGCTGTATAATAGCGATAAATCCATTTTAAGGAGGATATTATGCGAAATTTTACATTATGTTTGATCGCCGCGATCGCACTTTGCGGCTGCGCGACCCCGCAGGATCGGTACGGCGGAGATGTCTATGACGCAAGCGAGACGAACCGCATGAGACAGAGCGATCGGATCGAGATCGTAGATGTCCTGCCCGCCAAGATCAACGTAGAGCGCTCCGAAGGCAATACGGGTAAAATTTTAGGCGGCGTCGCGGGCGGCACTACGGGCGCCATCGTCGGGCATAAGCTCGGCAAACATAGCAGCAGCAGGCGCTTAGCTGAGACCGTGGGGCTCGTGGGCGGTGCGGTAGTAGGCGCGGTCGCCGGAGATGCGATCCAAAACTCCCAAAAGACGGTGCAAGGCTCCAATATCATCTACAAGCTAAACGGCAAGGAGTACTCATCCGTGCAAGCCGATCCGCCGTGCAGATTTAGACGCGGCAAGGCTCTGCTGATCCACACGGGCAGCGAAACGCGGGTGCAGCCAAACTCGGGATGTTAACAGAACTCGGTATGTTAAATTTAAAGCCGCCCAAAGCTTGCGGTGGGATTTTGAAATTTTACCGCGACGCTTTGAATTTAAGAACGATGTTTTAAATTTTAAAGCGGCGCTTTGAATTCCACCGCGACGTTTAAAATTTTAAAAGCGGCGTTTTAAATCCAGAAGCGGCGCGGCTTTTGAAAATAGTGTCGCTAAAATTTGCGGGCGATAGAAATTTTAACTCTGCGAAATTTTAAGAGCCCGCTAAAATACTTTAATATATAATCGCCGCTTAAAAACATGGAGCGGCGATGAAAAAATTCTATCTTAAAATTTCAGCACTTGCGTTTATAATAGCATTTGCAGCGATCCCCGCTGCGGCAAAGGTAAGCGTAGATCATTTACAAACCCAAGAGGAAAAAGATTTAGCGATCTCTTGCGATAACGGCAACGGAAAATACAGCGCATGCACGAAACTAGTCGAAATTTTATCTAATAAATGCGACGGCGGAGATTATGAAAGCTGCGGGGCTGTCGGAATAATATTTACGGATTT
>NZ_CALIJF010000259.1 GCF_938018035.1 uncultured Campylobacter sp.
AGAAATTCCGCGTAGATACGAAACTGCGAAATCTTACCACAGGTTTTAGAATTTTATCCTAAATCGCAAATTTTGCGGCGTCCGTTTCGTGCACGGACGGCACAAAATTTTACGCTTATCGTGCAAAAGAGCGTCTGCCGATAGCGTGGAGAAGCCGGCTTTGAGAAATAAAATTTTAATAGGCGCCATGGCAAAATCGCAATCGAGCGTGAATATACAGTCCCAAAAGGCACGGCTTAATTTCAGCTCAAATTCAGGGGGGGGGTAGAATTACACGAATTTTCTTCAAAGGATCAAAATGTCTGAACAACCGACCGTTCAACCCCAATCAAACGTGCTTGGGATACTCTCCATAGTCTTTGCGATTTTAGGGATATTTTTTCTAGGGATCGTCTTTGTTCCGCTTGCGTTTTTGTGCGCGATCGCTGCGACCTATCAAGCCGTCAAAAAGCAAGCCTCGCTCGTAATAGCGATATTAGCGTGGATCCTTACGATCGTGGGGCTCATGACGTCTCCCGTGCTGCTAGCCACAATCGGCATCTCCGCTTCATAGTCGCAAACATCCGCGCCGCTCAGCGAAATTTCAATTATCAAATGAGCGGCGCGCAAACCTCCGCCCGCAGAGTTTTAAAGTGTAAATTTTATGGGCGGATTTAGCCCCTTGAAATTCTGCGGGCAAAATTTTAAGGCGAAATTTGACACAGGAATTTTGTATCAAAAATTTACTGGCGGAATTTCAACGTGGAATTTTACCGCGCCTAAAAGAGCGCGTAAATTTTAAATTTAGCCGCTTTCGAGCGCGACGTAAAATTCTAAAGCAACGCGCAAGCGTCACGCAAAACTTACCTTTTAACGGTGCGGTGTGAAATTCCAAAACGGCACGCGCGGCATGGGAATTAAAAATTTGCGCAGCAGCAATCGCCGCGAAGCTTGCTTTTTAGCGGTACGATCTGAAATTTCAAAGCGCCGCCCAGTGGCGTAAAAATTATCTTTTGTCGGCGCGATCTGAAATTTCAAAACAAACAAGCGGCGCCGGAATTTTAAAATTTTGCGCCGAGCGCCGCGAGAGATCAAAAGCGACCGACAGCGGCAAATTTTTAAAAAATCCAAAATTTAACATGCTCGCGTGCCCATGCGACGCAACAAGACGGTACTGCGGGCACGTCCGCGCGAAAGGCTAATATTTATCGAATTTCACTCTACCCGCAGCCCGCACATTCGTACCGCATGCCGACAATCGCAAACCTAAGCCGCAAAAAGCTTAGCGAAACGGCGTTTCGCCGCGGTGCGCATGCGAACAATTGCAACGCGGAAATGCTTTCGTGAGATACGATCAATCTCAACGCAAAAGACTGTTTTTTTGAAAGCCGCACCGAATATAGCGCGCCAAATTAAAAAGTAAAGCAAGATGCTACGAGCCGTGCATCGCTCGCGATAGACGCAATACTTAAAAGCGCACAAAAAGCAAGGCAAATCCCCAAATTGGCCTCGCCGCTTTAGCTTGAAATTTAAGTCTACGCTTCTCAAACACCACACCCCAAAGCCCTACATGCAAAATTTTAAAAATCCGCGCCGCTACCACTGCACGTAGGTTCGCGCCTTTTTGATCTCGTCAAGTCGCACGCTTACCTCGCCGTCGTCCGCGCGCAGTCTAAGCACGCCGCCTTCGCAGTCTAGCACCTCGCCGCTTAGCTTCTGCCCGTCCGTGCGGCTTAGGCGCACCAGCTCGCCCACAGAGTTCGCGAAATGCTGCGGCTTGCTTAGCTTGCGCTCAAGCCCGGGCGAGCCAACCTCCAGCGTCCATTCGCCCTCAAGCGGCGGCTCCACGTCGAAAATCGGCGAAAGTAGCCGCGATAGCCGCTCGCAGTCGTCTAGGCCCACGCCGCCTGCTTTCGTGATACTGATGCGGTAGATCGTTCTGCCGTTTTCGCTCACCGTCTCCACGTCGTAAAGCTGCACGCCGCACTCGCGCGCCAAAGCCTCTAAATCAACCATTTTTACGCAGCTCCTCCTCTATTTTGTCAAAAAGATCGTCCATTTTATTTTGATACTCCAAGCGGTCGTCAAATTTGAAGTGAAACGCGGGGCAGCGGTACCAGCCCTCCGCCTCGGCGCAGAAGTTTTGCAAATATCTTGCCACGCGGCCGAGCTTTTCGAGCACGAATTCCTGCTCGCGTTCGTCGAAGGCGTTTTTATCCAGATAGACGAACGCATCGTAGCGCCCGCACTTGCACTCCACGTCGGTGACGCACAGCCCGCGCAAAAGCTCGTCCTCAAGGCTCGCGAGCGCTTCGGGGATGAGCTGCTTTAGCACGCTTTGCGTGCGCAGTCTTCTGAGTTCGGTCGGATTCATCTTTACCTCGCTATCTTAAACCGCCGCAGATTGCGCGGCGATGGAATTTTATTTTGCGTCTTGCGATGACGGAATTTTATTGCTTTGTCGCAGCGGGGCATCCGTCTCGCGACGGCGCGAAATTTTATTACGTTGCCATAAAAATTTATCTTACGCCCATATCGCGGCGACATAGAATTTTTCTCGTGTCCATCTTATGGCGGCACGGAATTCTATCTCGCTTCGGCACGGCGGAATATCCGTTCTGCGGCGACGCGGTCTGTTTAAATTTGACGCGGCGTGCGTCGCGCCGGAGCGTCCATTTAAATTCTAAGCGGTTTGCGTCGCGCAGGCACTACAAGTGGCGCTGCGCTTTTAAAATTTCGCTCTTAAATTTTATAAGTCGCAGTGCCGAAAAAACGGCATTTTTACGCATTAAAAGAAGTAAAATTTTAATCTATTTTTAGTAAAATTTAACCTTATTATAACATATTTTTCAAAATAAGATGCCTAATATTAAATTTTAAATGACAATATCATTTAAAAAAACCGCCCTTTGTTTAACTTCTTTCGGCAAATATTTAGCATAAGAGCGATAAGTCTCATTCAAATCCTTATGGCCCATCATTTTGCAACCCACCCACATAGGCTCCTCGCCGCGACTTAGCATTACGGAAGCGAAAGAGTGCCTGGTATCGTAAAGCCTACGAGTATTATAACCGAGTTTTGCTTGCAAATCGTTAAACTTAAACCTCATTGCAGAACGAGAAAGTGTGAAAATTCGCCGGCTTTTGTCGCTGCTATCAAGCTTTATAAGCTCATTATAGACGATTTGCAGCATATCGATCGTGCGATTGCTGGACTTAGTTTTGGGCGAATCCACAATGCCAACGTCCGAAAGCGTTTTATTTATCCGGATTTGCCTATTTTCAAAGTCGAGATCGCCGAAAGTAAGAGCTAAAATTTCACCGGTTCGGGCGCCGGTAAAGAATGCTACGACTAAAAATAACCGCAACTCGTCGTCGGCATTTTTAATGAGCTCTAAAATTTCATCAAGGCTAAACGGCGGAAATTTTTCATCCTCCAATTCATCGAGGTGTTGCTTAAATCTAGGGATAAAAAATGGATTTTTGGAGATTATGTCGTTGCTTACGGCATATCGAAAAATCATCTTAAAAAAGGAGCAATAACCGCTAATCGAGCTATCCTTTAAGCCCTTATCCTTGCAAAATTTAACGAATTCTACGCTGTGGTGCCTCTCAAAGTCGGCCAGGTAAAAAATACCGTTAAAGCTTAAAAATTCCGTGATTGTATGGCTCATAATCGTATAAAGCCGCCTGGTTTTATCCTTTAAAAACGACTTCTCGGCAAGGAGACGATCAATCACGCTATCAAAGCTAAACTCGCTAGAATTTTTAATAGCGCCGGCGCCTTTCTCCCCTTTTCTAAGGAGTCTATCGGTCTGCAAGTCCTCGAGCTCGCGATACCGGCGCTTAGCTTCCGCAATATCGGATTTAGAGCCGAGAAATAAATCATAATTTTTACGAACGAAATCAAACGCCAGAGGCGATTTTTTAAGACCCGTAGCACGGCGAATTCTAACGCCGTCCTTTTGGCAATCAATATAAAAACGCCCGTGCTGTATGTAGATATTTTTATTTTTTTCTAAATTTTTCATACGAGTAACTTTATCAAATTTTAATTAAAAGTTAGCGAAAAAGCGTCATCTTTAAGGTTAAAATTTTTTGAAGTAAAATTTTTTTTGCTTAAAGTGCGATTTTATGGAGCTTAAAAATCTTAAAATGGATAAAAAATCGGTTAAGAAAAGCGATTTTTTACAAAATGCCTCGAATAATTTTTAAGGTTAGCAACTAAAAAGTATATTGAAATAAAGAAATGTAGGCTATTTAATAGCCTAATTAAAAATTAAATAAAAAGTTTAAGTTTTTACAAAATGCCTCGCCACTTACCTATATATAAAAAACAAATTTAAAAAAGGGAAAAAATAAATTTAGATAGAGTCTGTGTAGCTGAAAATTTAAATTTTTAGAATTTTTAAATTTTAATTAAATTTTTAGATAGCTTAAATTTTCCTTAAAAACATATTTATATATACAGAGAAGAAATTTCAAAAAAATTAATAATTAATGCGATGGGAAAATTTTTAATTAAAGCTGGATTTTTAAATTTTAAAATCAGTCAAGCGTTTAAAACGATTTTAAGAGCTATTAAAGCCGCATAGATGAAAAATTAAGGAAAGAATAGAGGAAAAAGCTTATTTTTGATTGTAGAGCATTTAAAAGGCATTTGTGAGCGTTTTTAATTTTTTTGGCAAATCTAAACCTTTTTGTATGTCGTTTTTTAAAAGTTTTTTAAATCTAACAAATGATAGACTGCTGAAAAATAATCTATCAAAAGGATTTAAGGTGGCAGAAGAGCTGACGCAAGAGCAGATGGCCGAATGGGCATATTTAAGCGAGGACGAACAAACCCTAACGACTTCAAATATAAGCAAAGGGGAAGAAAATGAGCCGCAAACGCAAAACAAAGATATGGACGACACGAGAAACAAGATTTTAGATTGTCAGCAAGCCATAGCAAATACCGGGTTATTCAAAAGCAATGAGACAAGCGCGGTGGCTTGCGTAAGAGAGTTTTATACTGCATACGGAACGGACGACGATAGCAAAGTTCAAGAAGCAATCAACGATATTTATAGAACCAATATGAGTCTAAGGGATGTGACCGAAATAAAAGAGCTCACCTTAAGAGAAATGAATATGGAGCTAAGAGAAGACTTCGATAACGGCAAAGAATACACGATACGAGACATTAACAAGAAATTTGCCTACGAAGTAATGGGAGCAGCAAATTTAAGCAAAGACGCGCAGCAAGCCGTAGAAATACTGGGCGAGAAAGAGCTGCTAGATGTGAGAGTTAAAGAAAAGCAGCAGGAGTTAGACGAATTTAAAAGCCCGAAAGCAAAAAGAGAGTTCGTAAAAGATAGATTAGACGGCGTAGAAAAAAATGAGTCCTTGAAGGAGAGTCTACAAATTTTAAAAGAGAAAGAAAAAATAGAAGAGCAAATCAAGGCAAAAGAGGAGCAGATCGCCAAAAAGGAAAAAGGGGAAGAAAAAGAGCAGAGCCCGCAACAAAACGAGCCTCAGTCAGGTAGAGAAAGCAGCGCCGAGCAAGAGGATTGGAACAAACGAGCCGACGAGCTAGAGATGCAGCACGAAAAAGAGCTCGAGGATCTCAAGGATCAGCAATCAAAGCTTGAAGCGAATTTTCAAAAATCAATCGACAATCTCATGAACAGCGACGGAATAAACGGCATTATAACTGCGCTGCAGGAAATGGATAGAAGCCTTGAGATGATGTTAAAACAGGGTAAAGAAGAGAGTATCGCAAAAGATCGCCAGCGCCAAGAAAAGCTTGACCTAGCTTTTGACAGCCCCAAATTTAAAGAAACAGTGGGCGATTTAGTAAAAGAAGTCTACACACAACGTAAAAAAGTCAAAGGCGGATTTAAGGAGATGGAAAACGAACGGGCTAATTACGCCAAACTACAAACAACCTACGAAAAAGAGACCAAAAAAGGCCTTGACGTCAAAGGATACGAAAAGTTAAAAAAGATAATGGGCGACATCGAAAAAGAGACGCCGAATTTTAAAGATAGCTACCCCAAGTTTTATCAGAAGGTAAACGATACGCTAGCGCAAACCAAAGAGAAAATTTTAAACAAGGCTAAAGGGCAAGAAAACGAAAACGACAGAGGCAGGAGCCTATAATGAATAATATAACGCCAGAGCAAAGAAGAAACGTACTAAGCGACGACTTGGAAAATTACGCTAAAAGCGAAAATGACTTTTTAAGCCTAAGAAAGAGCTTTATAGACTTAAATTTTAGCTTAGCTCTCGCATATGAACACGACAAGCAAAAGGCAAAGAAATACTTAGACGCGGCCAAAGAGATACAAGGACTCGAAGATAAACAAGACAAGAGGGGGAAGTGGGAAATAAACGAGGATAACAACAAAAAAGTGATGATCCCGCACAAGGACGATGAAAAATTTCAAGCCAAATTCGAAAAAGAAAACCAGGTCCTTTTTAGGCAGCTACAAAACGAGCTGGAGCTCATGAATAACGAAGCAAGGCTATACGAAAAAATCAAAGACAATAAGGACAAAGGCATAGATAAATTAACGCCGCTTTACGTAGAGTTGCAAGAAGGGCAAATCGACGCAAAAAGAAAATACGGAGACGAGGTTGGCAAACCGATAAATGCGGATAGATTTAGGTACAGCTATCCAAATGCCACCAAAACGCTAGAACAAGCTGTCGAAAAATGGGCCGAAAAGGAAACTAAAAAAGAAAATACCGAGCAGAAAGGAAGAGAGATATGAAGAAAACATTAATATCTATCGGTGCGGCAACGGCGCTATTTTTTAGCAACGCAAACGCAGGAGGTGTCCCGGTCATAGACGTGGCCGCAATAGCACAGGCGGTGATAGGCTATACGCAAACTTTAAAAGATTATGCGGAGCAGATCAAGCAATACGAGCAAATGGTCAAAGATACGCTAAATTTTGAAAAGCAGATGGCCGAGCTTGGCGTAGATATGAATAGCATATACGATATACTAGGTGACGCACAGAGTATGATCGGCCAAATGCAAAGCATATATGATAACGTCAAAAATATCCCGAATGACGTCATGGGCGATATAGCGAGAGTGCAAAGCGCGTGCTCGTTTTTGGAAAATAATAGCCAATTTTTCGGAATGACGCTAGGAAAAACCAAAAGCTCAATCAAGAGCAAGGTTAATCGCTGCACTTACGCATTGCGAGATGGCGCAAATTTAAGCAAAAGCATAGACGAACTAACCGAGCAAATGAATAAAACCGTCGATCCTATCCAAAGAGCAAACTACCAAGCGCAAATCAACAACATAAAAAACGCCGAGAAGTTCCTGCAAGAAAGAGATAATATCGAGAAAACAAACGCCCTGCTAGCTTTTGAAGATACGTTTCATAGCGATGACAAGACCAATCCTTACTCAAAGGCAAAAATGAACGACGATTTAAAGCAGCTTTCAAAGCAACTAAGCAAGCCAAACAACCAAAAGCAAGCTCAAGCCCTTACAAACTCGATACTGCTTAAAATTCTCGAAAATTTGCAGCACCAATACGAGCTGAATATCAACTATACCAGTACGATGGCAACGAGTAGGCAGCTAAACGAAAGCGGCAGCAATAAAAATTTAACCGAAGAAAGCTTTAATCAGTCGGTCGTAGAATACAAGCGCAACGACGCCATATTTGAGCCAGAAACCAAGCAGCTCCCGAAAGACGAGCTAGGGCTGCCAAAATTCGTATATTTTAAATAAAGGGGAAAGAATGAAAAAACTAGTTTTTAGTTTAATCGTAGGCGCAATTTTTGCGGCAAGCGGCGCGATCGCAAAAGAGACAAGCGTAAATGATACGGCGACGAAGACGTCCGCCCCAAAAGAACTCGCCGAAGTATTTACCGGCGATAAGAAGCTGGCATGCGAAGCGGTGCTATGCCTTGCGAGCGCTACGCGCCCGCCAGAATGCGCCCCAAGTCTTAAAAAGTACTATTCAATTACGGCTAAAAAGGCGCATAAGCAGGCTCAAAAAAGAAAAGCATTTTTGGATCTGTGCCCAAGATGAAAGAAAATCTAGTCGAGCTTGCGCTTGATGAAATTTTAAAGAATAACGGCTACTTTGAAAAAAGAGACAAAAGTAGCCGGAACTACAAAACGCTTACGAACGACTACGGCGATACGATAGTCATATCGCGCCAATCAAACGGCCATTATTTATATTTTAATCCAAACGATAGCACCGATCGGGGCAATATTTACAACTTCGCCAAAAATCGCGGAGTGGAAGTAAAAGATTTAATAGACGAAGACAAAATAAAAGATATAAAAGAATTACAAAACAATACTATACCGAAAGCAACTACTAAAAAAATCGATAATGAAATAATAGAAAAATTTAAAAAATTAGATAAGACGGGCAAAAATTCATTTTTAGTCCTCAAAAGAAAATTAAGCGCTGAACTCTTAGCGCAATTTAGCAGCTTAAAACAGGACGGCAAATACCAAAACGCAGTCGTACCGACATATACGCTGGCATCAGCACAAACGAATGCCGGCACAAAAGAGTTTTTAAAGCAAAGCGGGACGATAAGCTATCTCTCAAAGCCTTTAACGCACGATCCGCAAGGAAAACCATACAATAAGCCCATCAAGCAGCTTTGTAACGGGAATAAGGGGCTGGAAATTTTAAAGGCCGACAACGCACATAAAAGCCCGAAAGAATTTAAAAATATCATAATCAGTGAGAGTATGATCGACACGCTATCGTTTTGCGAAATGAAAGGGGTAAATTTACAAGAGACGTTGCTATGCTCGACTAACGGACAAATATCGGCATCGCAAAAAGATGCAATTAAAGCGCTACGCAAGCTCGCCCCGGATGCAAAGTTTACGTTAGCATTCGATAACGACGATCGCGGCAAAGAGTTTGGCAAGATCGTGGAGCAGATAGTGCCCGATGCTAGTAGGGAAATGCCGATATTAAAGGACTTTAACGATGATTTAGTAGTCGGCAAGGTATTAGGGCTAGCAGCGCGCAATATCAGCAAAGAAAGCATTTTAAAGCCATTGAGTGAGCTTGGCAAGAAAGTAGAGTATTTATCAAAGAAATATGATTTTTTAGAGCCTTGCGCAAAGAATGACAGAGTAAAAGAGCTTTTAGGGTTTAATCTTTCTAAATTTAAAGAGATAGCTCCAAAGGTGCAACGTTTGCCAGGAATCAGAGAATGCCTTAAACGACTTGATCTTGTCGAAAGAAAAATCGGCAGGGAGTATTCTAGAACTATATGATTTATAAAATGCCACTCAATCCGTGCAGCTAAATTTTAATTCGCTTTTTGAAGTTTAAGGTTTGGATAAGCTTTTTAAAATTGTATTTTATCCCCTTTTCTTGGGGGTTTGGTAGAGATTGCAACAAGTAGAATTTTTACAAAATGCCGCTTATTTGGCTTGTCCGGATGGCCAAATTTTGACTACCCGGATTGAGATCGGCGGCGCAGCTCGAGCAGCTAAATTTTAATTCGCTTTTTGAAGTTTAAGGTTTGGATAAGCTTTTTAAA
>NZ_CALIJF010000260.1 GCF_938018035.1 uncultured Campylobacter sp.
TCATCATCCCAGAACTTGGCATTATCGTGCCCATAACAGCGCTATTAGGCTTTGCAGCATTTTTGGTTTTTAAGCATCGTTAAGCCTTGATTTGTTAGAATGACGCAAAATTTATCGGTGGAAATTCTATGGATTATTCAAGCTTAGCCTGCAAATACGGCACTCCTTTATACGTTTACGATTTTAACGAGATAGAAAAGAATTTCATAGCGCTCAAAGAGGCCTTCGCCGCGCGCAAGTCGCTCGTTTGTTTCGCTATTAAAGCCAATTCCAACCTTAGCGTTTTGAAGTTTTTGTCAGATCTGGGCAGCGGCTTTGACTGCGTCAGCATCGGCGAGCTGCGCCGCGCTCTGTATATCGGCGCAAAGAGCTATAAGATCATATTCTCTGGCGTTGGCAAGCAAGACAGCGAGCTCGAGTTTGCGCTAAAGTCAGACATCTTGCTGATAAATTTAGAAAGCGAGGCCGAGATGCTGCGCCTCGAGAGGATCGCGCAAAATCTAAATAAGCCCGCTCGCATCAGCATCCGCGTAAATCCAAACGTCGATGCCAAGACCCACCCCTACATCTCCACGGGGCTAAATGAGAACAAATTCGGCGTTAGCATCGAGACTGCGCGCAAGATGTATATCTACGCCAAAAAGAGCAAATTTTTAAATCCCGTCGGCATCCATTTTCACATCGGCAGCCAGCTTACGGACATTTCTCCGATCTGCGACGCCGCAAAAATAGTAAGCGATCTGCTGCGCGAACTGCGAGCCCTTGAGATCGATATAAAATTTTTCGACGTGGGCGGTGGCATCGGCATCCGCTACGAGGATGAAAAACAGATCGTGCTCTACGACTACGCGCAGGGGATTTTGCGCAGCCTAAGCGGGCTAGATGTCACGATCGTGTGCGAGCCGGGGCGCTTCATCACGGGAGCTTCGGGCGTCCTCCTTACCCGCGTGCTTTACGAAAAACAAAACTGCGGCAAGCGCTTCGTCATCGTTGACGGCGCGATGAACGATCTCATACGCCCGAGCCTCTACGGCGCGCACCATAAAATCGAGCTTGTAAGCGAGCGCAATTCCGCCTGCGAAAGCTGCGCGAGCCAAAGCGACACCGAGAATTCTACGGCGCAGAATTCCACGCATAGCAAAGCTTTCGGTATCGAGGCTAAGTCCGCTTCAGAGGATTTCGCACCGCAGAATTCCACGCCACAAAACGGCGTTTCACAAAGCTTGCAAGGAAATTTCGCGCCACAGAATTCCTCTAATTTAAGCTCCGCCGCGAATAATTCTGTGCCGCAAAGCTCTGCCGAGAGTTTAAGTCCTTGCGATGTCGTGGGCCCGATATGCGAAAGCGGCGATTTTTTAGCCAAAGGGGTGAGCTTGCCTAACCTGCAAAGCGGCGATCTGCTCGCGATCAAAAGCGCCGGCGCCTACGGCTTTTCGATGTCGAGCAACTATAATACCCGCTGCCGTGCCGCCGAGGTCGCGGTTTACGACGGACAGGACCGCCTGATTAGAAAGCGCGAAAGCTTTGATGAGCTAATCGCGCTCGAAAAGGATTTCGTATGATCCGCGCGGCAAGCCGCTTAAAACATGGCGCGATCTTAAATTTCAAATCCGAGCGCGCAGCGGCTTTAAATTTCAATGCCGCAGCAAGCATGGCCCTAAATTTTAAACACACCGTCGCTTTAAATTCCGCGCCTAAATGCATCCCTGCTTCAAATTTCAAATCCGAACAAAATGCGCCTCTAAATTTTGCGGCAAAACAAAGCCCCGTTTTAAATTTTAACCGCGCCTCTTTAAATTTCAGATCTCGCTGCGACGAATTTTATCGCGCCTTCTTATCGCGCAAAAGTTACGGCGCAGCTGTCCTAAGCGATGAAATTTTAAGCTCGCACAGTAAGAATTTCAAAGCGTGCGGCAAAAAAGGCGGCGTGAAATTTTTAAAATCCGCGCCGAAATTCGCGGGCGAGCAAAAGGAGGGTTGTGATGCAAAATATCGATGATCTGCGCGTTTGTATCGACAAGCTGGATGATGAAATTTTGCGCCTTATCGACGAGCGCATGGGGTTTGTCAAAAAGATCGGCGAGCTGAAGCAGACCGCGGGCAGCGCGATCTACCGCCCGGAGCGCGAGCGCTCAATTATCAGCAGGCTGGACGGCGGAAAGGCGCGAAATTTAAGCAAAGAGGCGATCGAGGCGATATTTTTTGAAATTTTCTCGGTTTCGCGAAATTTAGAAAAGCCGCAGATCGTCGCGTTTTTAGGGCCTTTCGGCACCTATTCGCACCAAGCCGCCAAGAGCCGCTTCGGCGCGGTAAGCTCATATCTGCCGCTCTCAAACATCGAGGCGGTCTTTAAGGAGCTTGATAGCGGCGAGGCCAAATACGGCGTCGTGCCGATCGAAAATAACACCGAAGGCGCGGTGGGAGCGACGCTTGATTGCTTGCGAAAATACGAGGGCGTCAAGATCGTCGCCGAAATTTATATGGATATCCACCACTGCTTTGCGAGCCACTGCGACGACGTAAGCACGGTGGATCAGATATTCTCGCATCCGCAGGGATACAATCAGTGCCTTAAATTTTTAGACGATCACGGCCTTAGCGGCGTTAAATTTACCGCGACCAAATCTACCGCGCTTGCGGCGCAGATGGCAGCCGCTACGCCCCATTCCGCCGCGATCTGCTCCAAGATCGCCGCCGATCTTTACGGCGTGCCGATGATGTTTCAAAAGATCGAGGACAACTCCGCCAATCGCACGCGCTTTTTCGTGCTGAGCGACTTTAAAAACCAAAAGAGCGACCGCAACAAAACGAGCATCCTAGCCAAAACCGACGACCGCCCGGGCGGGCTCGTGGACTTTTTGCAGATGTTTCGCAACGAGGGGATAAATTTAACCAAGCTCGAAAGCCGTCCGGTCAAGCTTAGGGATTTTAAAAGCGTCTTTTATATCGATTTTGAGGGGCACATCGACGACGAGCGGGTGGCGCGCGTGCTGCAAAACGCGCAGAAAAACGGCCACGAAATCACCTGGCTGGGAAGTTACATAAACGGAGGGGAGTGATGAAATTTAACGAATTTGTAGAAAATCTAAGCAATTACGAAGCGGGTAAGCCGATAGAGCTTGCGGTGCGGGAGTTTGGTATCCGTAAACAGGACGTGCTAAAGCTTGCCAGCAACGAAAATCCCTTCGGCACGAGCGAGGCGGTGCAGGAGGCGATCGCGCAAAACGCCGCCTGCGCGCATCTCTACCCCGATGATTCGATGTATGAGCTAAAAGGCGCGCTCGCCTCGAAATTCGGCGTAGAACCGCAAAATATCATCATCGGCGCGGGTAGCGATCAGATCATCGAGTTTGCGATGCACGCCAAGCTTAATTCGCGCCGCGCGATACTGCAAGCGGGCGTTACCTTTGCGATGTACGGCATCTACGCAAGCCACTGCGAGGCTAAAGTTTACAAAACGAACGCGCAGAAGCACGACCTAGCCGAACTTTTAAAAATTTATAACGCGCACAGGGATGAAATTTCGGTCATCTTTTTGTGCGTGCCGAACAACCCGCTGGGCGAGTGCTTGGATGCGGAGGCGGTGTATGAGTTCGCTCGAAGCGTGGATGAGGATACGCTTTTGGTGATCGATGCCGCGTACAACGAATTTGCGGCGTTTAAAGATGAGCGCAAAAAGCTCGATCCGAAATTTTTAATTCAAAATTTTAAAAACGTGCTCTATCTAGGCACCTTCTCAAAGGTCTACGGCCTAGGCGGCATGCGCGTAGGCTACGGCATCGCGCCGCGGCAAATCATAAACGCGCTTTATAAGCTGCGACCGCCCTTTAACATCACGACGCTTAGCCTCGCAGCGGCGATTGCGGCGCTAAAAGACGAGGCTTTCGTGCAAAAGAGCCTGCAAAACAACGCCGCGCAGATGAGCCGCTTCGAGGATTTTGCGCGCGAGCGAAATTTAGAATTTATCCCTAGCTACGCAAATTTCATCACGTTCAAACTTAGCACGCCGCTAGATAGTAGCGAGCTTTGCGATAGGCTTCTGCGCCGCGGCATCATCATTAGAAATTTAAAAAGCTACGGGCTAAACGCCGTGCGCATCACGATCGGTACGCCTGAGCAAAACGATCGCGTCTTGGGCGCTTTGGGAGAGATTTTGAGTGGATATTAAAAATAAAAGCCTAGAGGAGCTACGGGAGCTTTGCACGCAGATCAGAGCGCGCATCATCGAAGTCGTGAGTAAAAACGGCGGCCATCTAAGCTCAAATATGGGCGCGGTCGAGCTCATCGTGGCGATGCACTACGTATTCGACGCCGCGAACGATCCGTTTATCTTCGACGTAAGCCACCAAAGCTACGCGCACAAGCTTTTGACGGACCGCTGGGAGGAGTTCGGCTCTCTTAGGCAGTTCGGCGGTATCAGCGGCTATACGAAGCCTAGCGAGAGTAAATTTGACTACTTCGTGGCGGGGCACGCCTCGACGTCGATCTCTTTAGCCGTGGGCGCGGCAAAAGCGATAAGCCTAAAGCGCGAAAATCGTATGCCGGTGGTGCTCATTGGCGACGGATCTATGAGCGGCGGTATGACTTATGAGGCGATGAACGAGTTAGGTGATCTACGCCTGCCCTGCATCATCATCCTAAACGACAACAAAATGAGTATCAGCAAGCCGATCGGCGCCTTTAGCAAATACCTAAGCCAAGCGATGGCGGGCGAGACCTATCAAAAATTTAAATCCCACGTAAGAGAGCTGCTCTCTCACGCTCCGCAAAGCGCGACGTATATGGCAAAGCGCTTTGAGAATTCCTTAAAGCTCATCATCCCTGGGATGTATTTTGAGGAGCTAGGGCTCGAATACATCGGCCCGGTGGACGGCCACGACCTAGCCGATCTCATATCGGCGCTAAAGACGGCAAAAAGCGCGCGCAAGCCAGTCGTCGTGCACGCTCAAACGATCAAAGGCAAGGGCTATGACAAGGCCGAGGGCTATTTGGAGAGTTGGCACGGAGTAGGGCCTTTCGACATTCAAAGCGGAGAATTTAAGAAAAAATCCGCCGCCAAAAGCGCCACGCAAATTTACGCCGAGGCGCTTTTAAGCTTAGCCGCCAAACATGAAAACGTCGTGGGCGTGACCGCCGCGATGCCAAGCGGCACGGGTATGGATAAGCTGATCGAGAAATTTCCGCACCGCTTCTGGGATGTCGCGATCGCGGAGCCTCACGCGCTAAGCTCGATGGCTGCGATGGCGCGCGAAGGTTTTAAGCCGTACGTTACGATATATTCGACCTTCATGCAGCGCGCGTTCGATCAGATCGTCCATGACGCGGCGATTATGAACTTAAGCTTAGTCCTTGCGATGGATCGCGCGGGCATCGTGGGCGAGGACGGCGAGACGCACGAGGGAGTCTTTGACGTGAGCTTCTTAAACGCGATCCCAAACGTCAGTATGTGCGCGCCGCGTGACGAGACGAGCTTTAAACGGATCATCGAGTACTCCTACGCGCATAAGGGGGTTTTGGCGATCCGCTATCCGCGCGGAAGCTTTATCTTGGACTGCGACGAGACCGACGCGTCTGCAGTAGAGCTTGCAAAATCGGTGTTTTTAAAGCGCAGCGATAGCGCGCACGTAGCGCTGATCGGCTACGGAAACGGCGCAGGTAGGGCGTATAAAACGGCTGAGGCGCTGGAGGGGCAGATAGAGGTGGATGTCGTAGATCTAGTCTTTGCAAAGCCTTTAGACGCCGAGTTTTTGCGAAGCTTAGCTCGCAAGGATAAAATTTGGTACGTCTTTAGCGACAACGCCAAAAAAGGCGGCGTCGGTGAAATTTTAAGCGCATTTTTGCAGGAAAATGAAATTTCGGACGTAAAGATCGTAAGCTTCGAGTTTGCTGATATCTTTTTACCGCACGGCAAGACCGCCGACGTGGAACGCAGCTTGGGCTTGGATATCCAAACTCTAACCGAGCGAATATTAAGTGATAAAAAGTATTAGTTAATATCAACTTTGTTTAAAGTAAAATTTGATAATATCACTTTAAAATTTTTTGAAGGACAAAAATGAGCCACGTAGAACTACTCAAAACTTGCGGTTTGAAAGCAACTCCTCAAAGATTGTGCATCCTAAAGGTGCTGGATCGCCACGAGCATCCAAGCATAGAGGACCTATACGAGGGGATCAAAGAGGACTATCCATCCATTTCGCTAGCGACGGTTTATAAAAATCTAAACACCCTGCTCGACGAAGGCGTCGTAGTCGAGGTCAATGCGCCGAATAAAAAGAGCCGCTACGACATTTATCAGATGCCGCATATCCACGTCGTCTGCGAAAAATGCGGTAACGTCACGGATCTTTTCATGGATGATGCCTTTAATAAGGACGTTTTGAAAAACATCGAGCGCAAAGCTGGCAATTTCATCCGCAAGCTAAATATCACCGCTACGGTCGAAGACTGCGAAAAGTGTAGATAGTTTAAAGAATTTTCTGCTATTATTACCCACTTTATTTTTGGAGCGGGTATGCAAACTAAGCGTAAATTTTTATTGAGCGACGATTCGATTCTGCGGACGCTAGAGCGTGCGGGGCTGAAATGTCGCAAGGTAAAGATCGCTTGGTTTTATACTTCGTTCTATCCCGAAATTTACTACATCCGCCAAAACGACGAATGCTCTTTGCACCATAAAAAAGAGGATCTCAACAGACAAACTCTAAATTTTAAAATTTCAAAAGATGATTTCAAAGAGGCTTTAAAAAGCAGGATCGCCCGAGTCGTGCAAAAGAACCGTTACGGCTTTGCCAGTGACGAAGCGGAGTTTTGGCTAGAGCTTTACGGCGGCGAGCTAAGCACGCTCGTGATTTTACGAGCGAAATTTCAAAATGAGGCGGTAAGCGCAAATTTTGATTTTGCAAAAACCTTCGGTAGCAGCGATTTTTGCGAGATCACCGACGATTATCGCTACAAAAGCCGCTATCTGGCGCGCTACGGCATCCCGCCGCGCTCGCTTGATTTCGCGCACGCCCGCAGCGTTTTTGAAAAATTTAGCCGAGTTAAATTTTTCGCGCCGCCCTATGCGGACAGCGTTAAGCTCGCGCGTTTGGCGCTTGAGCTAGCATGGACGCGAGCCTGCGCCGCAAAGGGTGAGTATCAAAAAAACCTAGCCTCCGAAGCTCTTCACGAGCTGCGCGTGCAAATCCGCAAATTTAGAGCGGTTTTGAAGCTATCCTCGCCGCTTTTCGAAACTAAAAAAAAGGATGAAATTTTAAAACTGCTCGCAGAATTTATGAGCCGCACCAATCAGCTGCGAGACCTTCACGTTTTTGCGGAGTTTTTAAAGGCCGACGACGCACCTGCAGGCTTTTTGCAGCAGCTAAATCTTATCACAAAGCGCTCTGAGGATAAAATTTTAGAATTTCTTTCTAGCGCGGAATTTGCAGATTTAAACGGCGCTATTAGCGGCTTTTTAAGCGGCGCGGACGGCATCTACGCGCGCAGCGAATATGAAAAAATTTCAAAAAAGTTCGCCTCCGCCCGCCTTTGCAAGCTGATTAAAAGCTTGCGCGCGGAGCTAAAAAATTTGCAGCAAGGCTCATCTCTACAGGCATTTCACGACGTGCGCATAGGGCTAAAGAGGCTGCGATACGCGCTTGAAATTTTTGCAAGAAGCTTTGATGAGGGTTGCGTCAGGGGGCTGTTTAAACGCACCAAGGCTGCCTGCGAGGATTTCGGCGCGCTGCAAGATATCAGCGTGTGGCAAAATTTCATCGCGATCTATCAAAAAGCAAGCAATAAAAGCGGCGTCGCGTTTGCGTATCTGCTGGCTCTGGACACCCGCCTAAACGACCGCCGCGCCGAGCTGGAGGAAAAAATTTTAAATGAAAAAGAGACTCTTTTGCGCGCTCTGAAAAGATCGCTGCGTAAAATCAAAGCATACGAATAAGGAAAGCCCGTGCAAAAACAGGAAAAAATCATAAAGATGTTCGATCAGATCGCGCCTACCTACGATCTGGCAAACCGCGCCATCAGCTTCGGCGTGGACGTTTCGTGGCGCAAAAAAGCGGTCGAACTGACGCTTGAAAAGCTTAAAGGAAGGCTCGTGAGTATCGCCGACGTCGCGTGCGGCACGGGCGATATGATAAGCTCATGGCGCGACGGCGCCGCGCAGCACGGCGTGCAGATCGAGCGGATCGTGGGGATCGATCCTAGCGAGGGGATGCTTGAGGTAGCGAGGCAAAAATTTCCTGGCTGCGAGTTTATCAAGGCAACCGCGGGCGCCACGACGCTGGATGACGCGAGCGTGGATATTTTAAGCATCAGCTACGGCATAAGAAACGTCGTGGAGCTGGACGCGGCGCTTGCGGAGTTTAACCGCGTCATCAAACCGGGCGGCTCGCTCGTGGTTTTGGAATTTACCAAAGCCGCAAGCGGCGGGCTCGCGTTTAAGATCAGAGATTTTTACGTGAGTAAAATTTTGCCCAAAATCGGCGCTTTCATCTCGAAAAACAAAGAAGCCTACGAATATCTGCCAAGCTCCATCGGCAGCTTCCTAGACGCCGCGAGCTTTAGCGAAAAGCTCAAAAACGCGGACTTTGAGCTGCGCGTGCAAAAGGGCTTCAGCTTCGACGTCAGCACGCTTTTCATCGCGGAGAAAATCGCGCGGAAGAGCGACGATGCTTAGCGTAAGCGAGCTCAACGCCCAAGCTAAGGCACTTTTGGAGACGAGTTTTAGCTTCGTCGAGGTCGAGGGCGAGATATCTAAGTTTAGAATTCAAAGCACGAGCGGGCACTGGTATTTTACGATCAAGGACGCGAGCGCGGCGATCGATTGCGCGATGTTTAAATTTAACGCCGCGCGGATAAATTTTATCCCCTCCGTCGGCGATAAGCTCATCGTAAGCGGCAAGGTCTCGCTATACGCCCCCACGGGCGCGTATCAGATCCAGGTCTCAAATATCCGCAAAAGCGGCGAGGGCGAGCTGGAAGCGGCATTCGCCGCGCTAAAAGATAAGCTTAGCAAAGAGGGGCTTTTCGATGCCGCGCACAAAAAACAGCTTCCGAAATTTGCCCAAAGCATCGCAATCATCACCAGCGCAGGCTCCGCGGCACAGGCAGATATGCTTCGCACGGCGCAGAACCGCTTCGCGCTTTGCAAGATTGATCTGTATAACGCGCTAGTACAAGGCGAAGGCGCGCCTGCTTCGATCATAAGCGCTCTGCGTGCAGCCGACGCGAAGGGCTACGATGCGATCGTCATCGCTCGCGGCGGCGGCTCGCGCGAGGATCTGTGGTGCTTCAACGACGAGGCTCTGGCGCGCGCGATCTACGCGGCCAAAACGCCCGTCATCTCGGCGGTCGGGCACGAGATCGATTTTAGCATCAGCGATTTCGTAGCCGATCACCGAAGCCTCACGCCCACCGCCGCGATGATCGACCTACTGCCCGATATTTGCGCGATCTTTCAGAGCCTAGACGGCGTAAGTGACGCATTTGATAGGCTGATAAAAGATAAAATTTCATCCGCACAAAACGTGCTGA
>NZ_CALIJF010000261.1 GCF_938018035.1 uncultured Campylobacter sp.
AATTTAAACGCGCGCGAGCTTTACGTGACGGAATTTTTATATGTCGTACAGAAGTAAGATCAAAATTTGCGGCATCAAAAGTGCCGCCGAAGCCCGCACTGTGCTGGCGTGCAGCTCGGCTTTATGCGCAAATTTAGAGCGCGCGAACGACGCTAAAAATTTACCGCAATCAGGCGGCGAGAATTCCGCATACCGCGCACAAAATCATGCAAATTTTACGCCCGAGCAAAATTCTAATTGCGATAAAAATTTCGGTAGCGGTTCGCGAAGCCAGAGCGGTGGCTCGAGCTTGCGGGTGGAATTTTTAGGCGTGATCTTTGTGTCAAGCTCCAAGCGCCGTGTCAGCATAGAAACGGCACGCGAAATCGCGCGTATCGCGCATGAAAGCGGTGCAAAGTGCGTGGGCGTCTTTGCTTTGAGCTCGGCAAAACACAGCGCCGCCGCGTGCGAAAATTTTAGAGGCAAAGCCTGCGGCGATGAAATTTGCAAAGATAAAATTTACGTGAGCAAGAGCGGCGGCGTAGAATTTTACGAAGCCGCGGAATTTTGCGAAAAGCAGCGCGACGATTTGAACGTAAATTTAAACGCAGACTGCGCTGTGCCTGCTTCGATAAAGGATCTGAATTCTGAAATTTTAGATGCGGAAGCTTTAGACGAGGAGCAAATTTTAAAAATTTGCAGCCTTTGCGAGTTGGACTGCGCTCAGATTTATGGACGCATAAGCGCGGATTTCAAAGCGCGGCTTAACGCGGCGGGCATAGAGGCATGGCAGGTTCTAAGCATCGGCGCCGAAATGCCGCTGCTTGAGGGTTTAAGTTGCGATCGGATCTTATTCGACGCCAAAGGGGCGAACCTGGGCGGCAACGGCGTGAGCTTCGACTGGGATCTGCTGCGACGCGCAGGGCTTGGCTGCGAAGGACAATACAGCGCGGCGCGCGATGAAAAAAACTGCGCGGGCAGCGCAACTCAAAGCATAGACGACACAAAATACGACTCGGCTAGCGGGCACTGCAATACGCAAAATAACGCATCAAGTGACGAAAAATGCTACGTAGCGGGCACGGCTCAAGGCTCAGACGGCGCAAGGAGCTATCTTAAGCATAGCGCGATCTGTAGCGGATATAGCGAGGGGAATTTAAAGCGCGACAAAAACGGCGACTGCAACAATTCTTGCGTGGAGCATAGCGAAAACGGAAATTTGAAGCTCAAGAGGGTAAGCGACGTGTGCTGTGCTTCTAATAGTAATGAAGTGAGCGAACGCACACATGATATTGTTCGATCGAGCAATACAAAACAAGAAACGAGCGCCGATCGTCGCGCCGAAAAAAATGACGATGAGTGCAAATTTAGTGCGTGTGCTACCGCTAGGCTGAGTGGTGTAAGACCCGCAAGCGAAGGCGTCAATAATCAAGGTGCAAGCGACTATGAGGCGGGCGCGCCAAATATTGCGAATGACGGCGGCGAAGTAGGTAA
>NZ_CALIJF010000262.1 GCF_938018035.1 uncultured Campylobacter sp.
ATACTGGAATTTTTAAAAGGAATATTGTGAAAAAAGTTTGCATCTTAGGTCTTGGGTATATAGGGCTGCCTACGGCGGCGCTTTTAGCGAGCAAGGGCTATAAAATCCACGGCGTTGATGTAGTGCAAAGCGTCGTAGATACGATCAATCAGGGCAAAATTCATATCGTAGAGCCTGAACTAGGGGAACTTGTAAAAAAATCAGTAGAAAGCGGAAATTTAAAAGCAGATGTTAAGCCTGATTTCGCAGACGTTTTTATCATAGCTGTTCCGACGCCGTTTCGAGACGGATACGTGCCAAATATCGATTATGTCATAAGTGCGGCAAAATCGATAATACCATATGTAAAAGACGATAATATGGTCGTTTTAGAATCCACTTCACCGGTAGGTACTACCGAAAAGATAGGTGAAATTTTAAAAAATGGCGGTGTTGATATTTCTAAAATTTATATCGCTCATTGCCCGGAGAGAGTTTTGCCGGGTAAAATTTTAAAAGAGCTTACGCAAAACGATAGGATCGTGGGCGGAACTACAAAGATTGCTACTAAAAAGATAGCGGAATTTTACGCAGAATTCGTAGAAGGCGAAGTTTTGCAGACCGACTCGAAAACTGCAGAGATGTCAAAGCTTACAGAGAATTCTTTCCGCGACGTAAACATAGCCTTTGCAAACGAGCTTAGCATTTTGTGCGATAAATTCGGCATCAACGTCTGGGAGCTCATCTCGCTAGCAAACCGTCATCCGCGAGTTAATATTTTAAGCCCGGGCTGCGGCGTAGGCGGGCACTGCATAGCGGTCGATCCGTGGTTTATCGTCCATGCCGGCGGCTACGAAGCAAGGTTGATCAAATCCGCAAGAGAGGTCAATGATCACAAAGCCGAGTGGTGTATTGAAAAAATCAAAAACGCCGCTTTGAAATTTGAGCTGCAAAACGGCAGAAAGCCCAAAGTCGCGTGTATGGGGCTTGCTTTTAAGCCAGACATCGACGATTTGCGGGAATCGCCTGCGCTAAATATAACCAAGTGCCTGATCGCAGACGGCGTCGATGTGGTTGCTGTGGAGCCCAATATCAAGGCTCACAAAGATTTTGAGATAGTGGATTATAAAAAGGCTATTGAAATTTCGGACATTATCGTATTTTTAGTCGGGCATAAGGAATTTAAAGGGCTAAAAATAGAAAAAGAAGTTTTGGATTTTTGCGGAGTTCTGAGGCCGTATTAATATGAATATAATTTTGACAGAAATTTCTTTTTTAAAAAATATTTCTATAGAAGGTGCTATATATTTAATTGATAGCATAGATTCTTTTGGTGTAGCAAAAGGTATAAAGTTATATGAATATTTTATTAGAAGTCATAAAAAGGCAAGAATCATTAATAAGGTTTTATTTGAAAATAATTTTGTTTCAAATGCAGCGCTACATTTGAGTCTTATGAAATTGAGCGATAAAACGTTATTTGAAATGGTAAGAATACTAGAAATAATAAATGATTTTAGAGATGCCGATAAAAACAATACAATTTTTGTTTATAGTAAATATAACGAGTATCTATCAGATATAGCAAATTTACTGAAAACAACTCTTGACGATGTGGTTATAGTTGATATTGAAATAAAGAAAATAAATAATATTAAATTATACATTAAACCAGTATTAAAAATAATTATTCTAATGCTACTCTTTTTTATATATAGACCTAAAAATAAAGATATTAATGGTATTTTCTTTATGTACAATGATCATATATCATTTAAATTTGCAATACCGTTTTTAAAGTACAAGATTACCACCTTTCCTTTTTTTTCATCTGGGTTGATATTTAGTAAAATTTTATATGATTCGAAAAACTATATAAATTTTAAGTTTATAAATCCGTTGCAGTTCATTAAAGGTATTCGTAGATTGTCAAATAATAAAAAATGTATAGTAAATTCTAATTTACCAAATGCAATTAAACACATATATATAGAAAAATTGCTAGAATTAGAAATAGATACAATGATGATACTTAGTTTAAAAAGTAAATTTAGAAAAATTAAATATATAATTGGATCTTTTGATAGCTACCCTGAAATAGATTATGTAACGTTTTTATTAAATAGTATTTATAATATTAAAACTATATGTATTCCGCATGGTGTTAATTTTAAGTATAAAGTTAATTATATTTCTTATGGAACAAACATATATACATTATGGAGCCAAAATCATTTTGATAGAATGGCAGAAGTTTCTTTTGAGAAAAGTGGAATTAAAAGAATAACAGGGAATAATGTTTATGCCGATACATTATCGTCTTTAATACATAAAGGCAGAAACAAAACGATATTAATTATAGGAGAGTACTTTTCTGAAGATAATTTCTATTCTTCCCCTTTTAACAAGAACACCACAATTTTATTGCTTGAAATTATGAAAAAATTTATGCAGCGCCATAGTGATTGTAAATTAAATATTAGAACCAGAATTTATGATGATTATTTTAATATAGCATCAAAATATATATCATCAAATATCTCCATTTCCGATACCGATATTTCTATTATTGATAGTATCAATGATAGCGATCTTGTTATATCTATTTTTTCAAATGCATTACATGAGGCCCTGTTACTCGAAAAAAAAGTCATTCAAGTGAATTTGTTGAATATAGAAAATTATAGAGATTTAGCGTCCGATGGGCTTGTATATTATGCTGATAGTGCGGAAAAATTTGAAAAATATTTGGAAGATTGGTACGATGACAAATTGTATCCGAAAATAGATTATAAGCTACACCTAGAAAAATATGCCAATAATGGAAAATTTAATCTCTTAAAAGAAAGCGATATCTATGAATAAATATTTAAACGAAAGAATTATTTATTTGGATATAGCAAAAGGTATAGGAATTTTACTTGTTGTATTGGGTCATCTAAATTTGGAATTTGTATTCAAGAATATCATATATTCATTTCATATGCCACTATTTTTCTATTTAGGCGGCGTAGTTTCGTTTCCTAGAAATGAAATACCATGGCGCAATATTAAAAAATTTTTATTTTTGTATCTAATATTTGGATTTTGTTTTTCTTGCATAATTATGATGCAAAGCATGTCTTTTAATATAGAGCTTATATACAATATATTTAGATCAAACCCTATTAGCATATATAATATTAAATGGTTTGGAGTTTTTTGGTTTATATTGACATATTCTATAGTATTGATATTATCTAAAATAAAAAAAATATTCAATGTGATAGGAACAGCTATTTCAAAAAGACAAAGCGATAACTTTATTAATGAGATTG
>NZ_CALIJF010000263.1 GCF_938018035.1 uncultured Campylobacter sp.
TGGATGCCACCAGAAATCCAATATATTAAGTATTGAAGGCATATATAAAGAAACAAAAGATAAGACGAAAAGTGATTTTAAATATTTTTTAATGGATAAAATAAAAGAGAAGGTTAAAATAGATAATATTGATGAGCTAAATTATATTGATGATAGAAAGCCATTAGAAAATATATTACTGCTTTTTAACATTGCTACTATTTTAAATAGCAAAGGTTCCTACACTAGATTTTCGTTCAACGAATATAATGGTAAAAAATGGAGTTTAGAGCATATACACGCCCAAAATGATGAATGATTAAAGGATAAAAAGGCTCAGAATGAATGGCTTACTAATGTAAATAAATATATTAATGACAAAGATAATTCTAACGATAAAGAGCTTAAGAATAAAATTAGCGATTTTATAAAAGACGATAAAAGCGATAATTTTAATACGCTTCAAATAGAAATTTTAAATAAATTTGGTGGTATAGTAAATATGCACGGGATAGAAAATTTAGCCTTGTTATCGACAGAAAATAATAGCTCTTTAAGTAATGGTCCGTTTATCGAGAAACGCGCAAAGATCATAGAAATGGATAAAAACGGCGAATTTATACCAATATGCACAAAAAATGTATTTTTAAAATATTACAGCGACGATCCGTCTAACATATATTTTTGGAGCAAACAAGACCAAGGCGATTATAAAAACTCAATAATCAACACTCTAAAAGAATTTCTAGGAGAAAAAAATGGAAAATAGTACCGGATTTAAAGATATTTTGACTAAAGCAGTTCCAAAGGTTTACATGCCGACCGCACAGAAGTTAAAAATTTCAATACCTATCATCCAAAGAGATTATGCGCAGGGAAGGATGGACAATAAAGCGGCTGATATCAGAAACAAATTTTTGGATGAAATTTTGAATAGGCTTAAAAGTGACGAGAGTTTATTTCTAGATTTTATTTATGGCAGCATAGAGGATGATAAATTTATACCGATCGATGGCCAACAGCGCCTCACTACTCTTTTTTTGCTTCACTTATACTTTGCAAAAAAGGAAGATAAAGAGTGCGAATATTTAAGAAGGTTTACATACGAAACCAGAAGTAGCTCTAGGGAATTTTGCGAAAAGCTAGTAGACTATGATATTGACTTTAGCAAAGAAAAAATTTCTACATATATAAAAGATAGTAACTGGTTTATGCCGTTTTGGGAAAATGACCCGACCGTAAAATCTATGCTTGTGATGATAGATGAGATACATCATAAATTTAAAGACGCTAAATTTTACGATAAGCTTGAAAATATAAAATTTAGTTTTCTCGAACTTAAAGACTTTGGGCTAACAGATGATCTATACATAAAGATGAATGCGAGAGGAAAGCCTTTAAGCGAATTTGAAAATTTTAAGGCGGAATTTGAGAAAGAACTATCCCAAGATATAAAAACAAAGCTAGATAATCAGTGGCTTGATTTATTTTGGAATTTAAATAGCGGCGATAAAGATGAGATAGGTTTAAGTAATGTTGATAAGCGCTATATGGCATTTTTTAACCGTGTAGCTTCGAATTTTACTATTCTTAGTATAAAAGATACAAAAGAGGCAAAAGATTTTAATTTTGATGAGTTTGATACACTAGACACATTAGACTTTTTTAGCAGTAACAAAAATAATGTAAATAATGTAATAAAAATTTTAGATGAGTTGTGTGAAGTTGCAAATGATGAGCCACTTAAAAATTTTACCGATACCAGCAAAGATATTACTTATGAAACAATGGCTAAATTTTTTGCGCTATCTATGTTTTTGATAAAATTTGGAGCAAGAGGAATTGGCGGAGAGTTTTATAAAAAGTACGAAAGAATAACCACAAATATTGCAAAAGATTTCAATATTGACAGTATTTTAAAACTAAGGCAAGTTTTTGAATTTATCAACGAAATTTGCGAAAAATGTAAGAATAAAGATATTTTTGAGCTGCTAGAAAGTTTTGACGACAAACAACCGGAAAGCTTTAAGACGATCGAATTTTACAAATGGCAAGAGAAAAAGAAGCTAAAGCTAATACAAAGCGATGAAAGGTGGATCGCCACCATTAATGAAGCTGAAAAGCATTGGTATCTTGGGTCAAATTTGACATTTCTTATAGATTTCGCAAAAAATGATATAAAAGAATTTGAAAGATACCATAAGAAATTTGATGAGATTTTTAAAGAGGATAGGGAAAACTTTTTATTTCAAAGGGCACTACTGACGAAAGGCGATTATTTGCCCGAGCACGGTAATAGCGGCTACTTTACATTTTGTAATTTTAACAATAACCCTCGTAGCAAAGACGACAACTGGCGAGACGTATTTTATGATAAAGAAAAAAGTAGATT
>NZ_CALIJF010000264.1 GCF_938018035.1 uncultured Campylobacter sp.
TACATCGGGTTTTGCCCACCGCAGTCCGCGAAACGGATCTCGTTATATTCGCGCGGGATAAAATTCTCCTGCGCACTAAGCGGCGTAGGGTAAAATCCGCGCTCGTAACCAAGCTCAAACAGCCTATCCACCGCTCTTATCTGTACCCCCGAAAGCTCGATCGAGGCTTCGTTGGCATAAAGGCTCAGATATTTTTCGAGCTTTGCATCGTCTACGCGGATGAGATTTCGCTCCATGAGCATATGCGATAAAAAGGGCTTATGCGCGGTGGCGATGCGCACGCCTTCAGTTAGCACGCGCTCGCACTCGATGGCGTCCGTTATTGGCAGGCTGCGGCGAACCGCCATGCCTCCTAGCGGCAGCGGCAGATTTTCGCCCGCTAGCTCGCTCCAGATATCCCAGATCTCGCGCTCCACGCAAAGCTCGTCCGAAAAGTCCAAAATACTCTCATGTATCAGCACGCCAGCGTCCACCTCGCCGCTTAAAACCGCACTCTCGATCTCGAGAAAGTTTTTATAAACTATGTGTGCCTGCGGGTAAGCCATGCGAAAAAGCAGGGCGTTTGTCGTGTGTTTGCCGCTTAGCGCGACCTTGAAATTTCGCTTTAAAACCGCGCCCTTTTTCTTAACGAGCTTTGGCCCATAACCCTCGCCGAAGCTCACCGCCGTGCGCAAAAGCGCGTATTCGTCGCAGATTAGCGGATATAGCGCGAAGCTAATTGCCGTGGCCTCGTAAGTGCCCTTTAGCGCCTCGTCGTTTAGGCTCTGGATATCAAGCGCCGTGGCGCTAAGCTTTAGATTTTTTGAACTCACCCAGCCGAAATCAATCGCCTTATACATAAAAATATCGTCGGCGTCGGGCGAGTGAGCGACGTTTATATGCTTAAAAATCTTCAAATTTAATCCTTTTTGCTCCGCTTTAAATTTCGCGCGCGGCCTAATTCCAAAATGTTGCGAAATTATAGTGAAATTTTGCTACAGCCCTCATAAAAATGCGGAATTTCTAAAGAAAAGCGTGAAAACAGGGCTCGTTTAAAAGGCTAAATTTAACGCTCTCCGCTCGTCCTGCAGAACTTTTTGCGCTCCTTAAAAATTTCAAATTCCGATACCGCGCCGAATTTGGGCGAATAATCAAAAATTCATTTCAAATTTGGTAAAATTAGGTGAATTTATTTTTAAGGAAAAACATGGACGAGGGAAAGAAAAAGACGCTGGATGCGGCGCTAAAATCGATCGACAAAGCTTTCGGCAAGGGCACGCTTGTGCGGCTGGGCGATAAGCAGGTCGAGCCGATAGACGCCATCTCTACGGGCTCGGTGGGGCTTGACATCGCGCTTGGCATCGGCGGCGTGCCGAAAGGGCGCATCATCGAGGTTTACGGGCCAGAGAGCTCGGGTAAGACGACGCTTACGCTTCATATCATCGCCGAGTGCCAAAAAGCGGGCGGAATTTGCGCATTCGTAGACGCCGAGCACGCGCTGGACGTCAAATACGCTTCAAATTTAGGCGTCGATACCGACAATCTCTACGTCAGCCAGCCCGACTTCGGCGAGCAGGCGCTCGACATCGTAGAAACCTTAGCAAAGAGCGGCGCGATCGATCTTATCGTCGTAGATAGCGTCGCCGCGCTCACGCCAAAAAACGAGATCGAGGGCGACATGGGCGATCAGCACGTGGGGCTTCAGGCGCGACTTATGAGCCAGGCGCTGCGTAAGCTCGCAGGCGTCGTGCATAAGATGAATACGACGGTGATCTTTATCAACCAAATCCGTATGAAGATCGGCGCGATGGGCTACGGCACGCCCGAGACGACAACCGGCGGCAATGCGCTTAAATTTTACGCTTCGGTGCGCATCGATATACGCAAGATCGCTACTTTGAAACAAAATGAAGAGAGTATCGGCAACCGCGCCAAGGTCAAGGTCGTGAAAAACAAGGTGGCGCCGCCGTTTAAGATTGCGGAATTTGACATAATGTTCGGCAAAGGCATCAGCAAAGTGGGCGAGCTGATCGATTACGGCGTCAAGCTCGACATCGTCGATAAAAGCGGTGCATGGTTCAGCTACGGCGACACTAAGTTGGGTCAAGGGCGCGAAAACGCTAAAATTTATCTAGAGAATAACCCTGCTGTCGCTGAAGAGATCACTGCAAAGATCCGCGAGCAGATGGGTAGCGTAAATTTCAGCGCAGACGTGGACGATGAAGAAAATTTACAAAGTGGAGATGAATAATGATTTATATCGAAGATGTTTATGCGATAGAGGTGCTAGACAGCCGCGGCAACCCAACCGTGAAGGCAACCGTGGTTCTAAGCGACGGCACCGTAGCAAGCGCGATAGTCCCAAGCGGCGCAAGCACGGGCAAACGCGAGGCGCTAGAGCTTCGTGATAAAGACGAGAGATACTGCGGCAAGGGCGTGCTAAAGGCTGTTGAAAACGTAAATTCCCAGATCGCCGAAGCTGTGATTGGACTGGATGCCTTCGATCAAAAGGCTCTTGACGATGAAATGCGCGAGCTTGACGGCACCGATAACTACTCAAATTTGGGCGCAAATGCGGTGCTTGGCGTATCTATGGCGGTAGCGCGCGCGGCTGCTAAAAGCCTTGACGTGCCTTTATATCGCTACCTTGGCGGCGCGAACGCTAGCGTGCTACCCGTGCCGATGTTTAATATCATCAACGGCGGCGCGCACGCGAACAACAGCGTGGATTTTCAAGAATTTATGATTATGCCGTTTGGATTTGATAAATTTAGCGATGCACTGCGAGCGGCGACGGAGATTTACCACACGCTAAAAGGCCTTCTAAACGCGGCAGGCCACAGTACGGCAGTGGGCGACGAGGGCGGATTTGCGCCGAATTTAAACGATAACGAAGAGCCGATCAAACTCATCATGCAAGCTATCGAAAAAGCGGGCTACAAGGCAGGCGAGCAGATCAAACTAGCCCTTGACGTCGCGGCTAGCGAGCTGTACGAAAACGGCAAATATAAGCTAGAAGGCAAGGAATTTAGTAGCGAAGAGCTGATCGAGCGATACGCGCAGCTTTGCGAGAAGTATCCGATATTTTCGATCGAAGACGGTCTAAGCGAGGACGACTGGGCAGGCTGGGCGAAGCTAACGAGCAAGCTTGGCTCTAAAGTGCAGCTCGTGGGCGACGATCTATTTGTAACGAACGAGAAAATTTTACGCGAAGGCATCGCCAAAGGCGTAGGCAACGCGATCCTAATAAAACCAAATCAAATCGGCACGGTTAGCCAAACTATGCAGACGATCCGCCTAGCTCAGCGCAAAGGCTACCGCTGCGTGATGAGCCACAGAAGCGGCGAGAGCGAGGATAGCTTTATCGCGGACTTTGCCGTCGCGATGAATACGGGCCAAATCAAAACGGGCGCGACCTCAAGAAGCGAACGCAACGCCAAATACAACCGCCTGCTTGAGATCGAGCGCGAGACGGACGAGTTTTTAGGAAGCCGAATTTAAAATGTTTTTTAAAAAAAAGTCCAAGCGGGGCTTAAAAGGCGGCGCGCAACGCACCTATGCGGACGGAGCGGATTATACGGACACGCAAGGCAGATATTCAGACGCAGACTTTGACGAGGACGATTTTTTTGACGATGATGAATTTTATAGCGATGAAAATTTTGGCGGAGGCTTTAGCGAGGTAGGGGCTGGCTTCCGGAAAAATCGCAACGTAGCTTCGCGCAGTATAGACGAAGCAAGCTCTGCCTCTGATGCCGGAGGCGGCGGCTCTAATTTAAGTGGTAAAAGCTCCGTTGCAAGCGGAAACTACGAAGGCAATATGCAAGCAGACGCGGGCTTTTACAGCGCGGAATTTATTGGGGGCGGCGATTTAAAGAATGCAGAATTATACGCGAAAGAAAACTGCTTCCCAAACGATGCGGGTTTTGCGGCTCAAAGTGCAGACTACAGCTCTCAAGGCACGGGCTTTGCGGCACAAGATATAAATCCTGCCACGCAAGGATTTTCTTTTGCACCGCAAAACGCAGATCCTGCCGCTAAAAAAGCTTTAAAGAAGCGTAAAAATTTAAAAGAACGGCTGAATTTTATCAATCCGTTTTCACCGCTTAAGCAGATTTTTGCAGCTCTTGCGCTGATCGTCTGCGTCGTTTTTGCGGGTATCTTCGTGGGCGACGTGCTGTTTGGCAAGCGATCGTTTGAGGTGCTGCGCCAGCTGCAAAAAGAAAAGGCGTTTTTATTCACCGACGTCGAGCGGCTAAAAGAGGAAAACGCTGAGCTGCAAAAGCTTTATTTAGAGCGTCGCTCGCTCGATCCGGACCTTAAAAAATGAGAAAAATTTCTTTGCTAATTTTAGGTCTTTGCGCTTTTTTAAACGCTGAGAATTTAAATGGCGCAAATTCAAACGCTACGAAACCTAGCATCGTCGCGGTAAAAGAGCAAAATTCTACCAATTTGGCGATTAAAGGGCCAAAGACAGGTACACAAAGCCCAAACGCTAAAAAGCAAGCTGTAATGAGACCTGAAACATCTAAAAGTCCTATCGCAGCAATGCAAAAAAGCGTCGCAGAAGCTAATTCCAGTATTAAAGCAAGCGCCGCCAAAAAAGCCGTTAGCGCGCAGCTCTCGCAGACCGAAAAAAAAGCTCCTGGCCCCAAAGCGGGCATCGGCGCTCCTTTGCAGGTCATAAAAACGGAGCTGAACTCTTCTGCGCAGCCTTCAGTTGCGATGCTTCCGCCTCCTGATGAGTTACCGATCGTGCCAGAAGTAAGCGAGTTAAATTCTACAATGGTGCAAAATTTTAAGGCGGCACAGAATTCTACAGCTCAAAATTCTACGGTGCAAAACTCCACTATGCAACAAAACGCGCAATCTGCTCCGCAAAATTCCAATCCGACGCAAAGTTCCGCCGCCACGCCGCAAAATACTCCCGCGCCTAAAAATTTTACGCAGCAAACCTTTGCGCTTCCCTCCGACGCCCTTACGATCGAAAGCCTGATCGTGCGATATAGGGACGACGACGGGGTCTTACACGAAAAGATCGTTGATATCAATCGCTCGATTGATTGGCACGATGATTTCGTGCTAAGCGCGAGCGCCAAACCTGCGCTACATAGAGCACTGGACGTTTCGGTTACTTCGACCGATCCAAATTTACAAAAGCAAGTCTCACAAAGTGGTATCACACCTGGCTTCGCGCCACGTCTGGAGCTGCCGCTAGAGACGCTTAAATTTGACGATGGATTGAAATTTGTCATCCGCAAAGACAGCGTGCAACTCATCACCGCAGACGATTTCAAAAGCTCCGACGCAAATGCTTCGGGCACGCTTGAGGCGGAGTTTTGGCGCCAAGAGATCCCACTTAGCGGCGCGAGCTTTGCTGTAAATATCGGTGGCTTTAGCGATATTAATGTCACTAAAGAGGACGGCTACTACCGCATCGGCGTGCGCTCGCGCGAGGGCAACCTCAGCATCAGACGCAAAGATGGCGGGTATTTGATTTACAAAAATTCTAATTAAGGAGAGACTATGACACATTTAGAGATTATGAAATTTCGCCATGCGTGCAAAATTTTTGACGAGAACAAAAAAATCGGCAAAGCCGATTTTGACGCCATTTTGCAGGCAGGCATCTTAGCACCTAGTTCTACGGGGCTAGAGCAATGGGACTTTTTGGTTGTGCAAAACAAGGCGTTGCGCGAGCAGATCCGCGAAAAATCGTGGAATCAGCCGCAGATCACCTCTTGCTCACATCTGGTCGTGATTTTAGCAAAGATCAAGGACATAAAGCTAGGAAGTGATTATATCGAGCGAATGATTACGCGTAAAAAAGATGAAGCGCCCAAATATATCGGCGACAGGCATAAATTTTATCAAGATTTTTTAAGCGGTTATTTTCACAACGACGATGAGGAGCTATTTAATTGGTCGCACGCGCAGTGCATGTTTGCAGCACTTGCGATGATGAACGAGGCCGCAAGTCGCGGCATCGACAGCTGCCCGATGGAGGGCTTTGATCGCGCAGCGCTCGGAGAGATTTTGAATCTGAAATGGAATGAGCGCCGCGTGGCGCTGCTCGTGCCTTTCGGCTACCGCGTAAATCCACAGCCGCAAAAGATCCGCCGCAGCATGGATGACGTAGTAAAGTGGATCGAATAAGCTGGCAAGCGCTTTTGAAGCGCTAAGCTCGAGGCGCAATAAATTCCAAAGTCTAGTGCGCGAAGCGGTACGCGCATTTTTTAGAAATTTACCGCGCTTTAGCCTTTTTTCTCGCCCGCAAATCTTGTGCGGCGAGATTTAAAATTTTATAAAATCACCGAAAATTTAAACGAAGGAGCGAGCGTGAAAAAAATGTGGGAAGGGCGCTTTAGCGGGGCGAGTTCGGCGCTTTTGGAGGAGTTTAACGCCTCGATTGGCTTTGATAGGGCGCTTTGGCAGGAGGATATCGCAGGCAGCAAGGCGCACGCAAGAATGCTGGGCGCCTGCGGGATTTTAAAGCCTGACGAGAGCGAAAAGATCGTCGCGGGGCTTGACGCCGTATTCGAGGAGATAAAAAGCGGTAAATTTGAGTTTAAAACCGCCGACGAGGACATCCACATGGCGGTCGAAAAGCGCCTAAGCGAGCTCATCGGAAGCGATCTTGGCGGCAGGCTGCACACTGCGCGCAGCAGAAACGATCAGGTCGCGCTTGATTTTCGCCTCTACGTGCTTAAAAGCGGCGCTCAGATCGCCGAAAAAACTCGCGAGCTGATCGCCGCGCTGCGAGATATCGCTAGCGAGCACGTGGACACGCTGATGCCCGGCTACACGCACCTTCAGCACGCCCAGCCCGTGAGCCTTGCCTATCATTTGCTAGCTTACGCGTTTATGTTTCGCCGCGACTACGAGCGCCTTGCCAGCTCGCGCGAGCGAAATAATCTCTGTCCGCTGGGCTCCGCCGCGCTTGCGGGCACGCCGCATCCGATAAACCGCGAGCTGGTCGCGAGAGAGCTTGGATTTGCGGGAGTGACGCCAAACGCGATGGATAGCGTCAGCGACCGCGATTTCGCGCTTGAGATTTTGTTTAACGTAAGCGTGCTGATGACGCATGCGTCGCGCCTGTGCGAGGAGCTCATCTTGTGGAGCTCGCAGGAGTTTGGCTTTGTCACGATCAGCGACGCGTACAGCACGGGCAGCTCGATCATGCCGCAGAAGAAAAACCCCGACGTCGCCGAACTCATCCGCGGCAAAACGGGGCGCGTAAACGGCAATCTCGTCGCGCTGCTAACGGTGATGAAGGGCTTGCCGCTGGCCTACAACAAGGACATGCAAGAGGACAAGGAGGGTGTGTTTGATAGCGTCGCCACCGCGCTTGCGAGCCTTGAAATTTTGAAACAGATGCTAAAAACGGCTAAATTTAACGAACAAAATATGCTCGCGATGACCAGACGTGGGCACCTTACGGCAACCGATCTGGCGGATTATCTCGTGCGGGAGAAAAACGTGCCGTTTCGCCGGGCACACTTCATCATGGGCAAGGCCGTGGCGTATGCGGAAAATTTAGGCTTAGATTTAAGCGAGCTAAATGCGCAGCAGCTTGCAAGCGTGGATGAAAGCTTGGACGCGGGTGCGGTTAAATTTCTTGATTTAAACGCTTCTAAGGAGGCACGCAAGTCGCAAGGAGGCACGGCAAATGAGAGCGTGGCGGCGCAGATTGAAATTTTAAACGGGTGGCTGAAA
>NZ_CALIJF010000265.1 GCF_938018035.1 uncultured Campylobacter sp.
CGATGCTAAGCTTTTCTTGATCCGCTCTTTCTTGCAGCGCCGCAAGCGCCATCATAGAATTTAATGCAATCGCAGGCTGCGTAAATTCCGAAACGTCGAGCTTATCGCTAGGCTCAAACAGTAAATTTTTAAAATCGATGCCGGTAAATTCTGAAGCCTCATCCAAAAGCGCGCGCGCAGAGGCGGAGTTCTCATAAAACTCCCTGCCCATGCCTACGCTTTGGCAGCCCTGCCCTGGGAAGATAAAAGCAAATTTCATAAAAAAGTCCTAATGCTCGTGATGGTGCCTGCCGCAGCACTCGTGATCTTTCCCGTGATCGTGGCCTCCGCAGCATTCATGACCGTCTACATACCCATGGCCTCCGCAACACTCGTGATCCTCTGCGTGATCGTGTCCGTGTCCGCCGCAGCACTCATGCCCCTCGTGATGGTTGTGTCCGCAGCCGCAGCTGTGCGCACCCTCCGGCTGCCCGGTAAGAATTTCATCCGCCGTCGCTTCGCGGTTCTCGACGATTTTTATATTAAATTCCAGCTCCTTGCCCGCAAACGGGTGGTTGAAATCGATGGTAACGTCCTGCTCGCCGATAGCTTTAACGCTCACGCGGGTAGTCGCGCCGTCCTCCGCCTGACCGAAAAGCTCCATACCGACGACCAGATCGATGCCCGCAAACTGCTCTTTAGGCAGGATTTGCACGGCGTCTTCTCTATACTCGCCGACCCCGTCGCTCGGGCTTATTAGAACCGTTTTGCTCTCGCCCGCTTGTAGATTTAAAATTTCATCTTCCAGCTTTTGGATGATTTGATCTTTGCCGCTAAGAAAGGCGATCGGGTCGGAGTTTAAATTTGACTCTAAAATTTCGCCGGTTTTGCCGTCTTTTAGCTCATAATGCATCTTTATAACTCGGTTGTTAGCCATAGTTTTCTCCTGTTTAGAATTTTATTTTGAGTTTGTATTTAAATTTAGGTTATCTAGTGGGCGCGGCTTTGGCTTCTTTGGAGTCCGGGTATGAAGCCTTTAGCGCTTTGTAGAATTTATCTGCGCTGTCTTTATCGCCGATCTTATCGAAGCTGATCGCGGTGTGATAGAGTAGCTTTGGGGTGTAGTCTTGGCTCTCGTTGTGCGAGATGCTCTTTTTATAATAGTTTATCGCTTCTGCGTATGAGCCGGAAAAATATGAAATTTCGCCCAGCATATAGTTTGCCTTAGCGGGCTTGTAATTTTTAGATACTAAATAATTGTAGCGCTCTTTTGCGCCGGAATAGTCTTTTTTGGCATATAAAGTGTCGGCCTCTTTCAATACTGAAGCCTGATCTTTTGATTTAAAATCGGAATCTGATTTTGTACTAGCAGTGCCTGCGTCTAATTCAGCGTTTTTTTTTACGCTGCCGCCGCTACCTAATTTTTTATTGATTTCAGCGATTTGGGCTTTTATAGTTGCGATATCTCGTTTCATCTGATCTAGCTCGCTGTTGCCTTGGCTTTTGCCCGTAGCGCGAATTTCTAGATCTGCCACCCTATTTTCCAGGTTCGAAATTTTAGAATTTGTTCCTTCAAGGACGCTTCGCAAACCTTCGACACTCTCGCGTGTATTATCTACACTAGTTTGCATCTCGCTTATACGCTTGCGGTTATCGCGTAATACTTGTTCGTTTTCGGTTAGTCCATAAGAGCTACCTGAATCAATATTGCCAGCATCAAATGCGGAAGTTTCTGCATTTAAAAAAGTGGCAGCTCCCAAAAGAGCCGCCACCGTGAAATTTTTAAATTTCAAATTAGAATCCAACTTTGAATTCGTCGCGTCTGTTTTGAGCGTCGCACTCTTTAGAATGCTCTGTGCAAGCCATATTGCTCTCGCCGTAGCTTACTACGGAAATTCTGCTCTCATTTACGCCTTGAGCAACCAATGCGTCTTTAGCTGCAGTAGCTCTCTTTAGACCAAGAGCATAGTTGTACTCATCAGAACCCCACTCATCGCAGTTACCCTCAACTTTAACGGTTAGAGACTCTGCGCCTGCTTGATTGAATAGAGCTGCGTTATTATTGATTGTGCCTTGCTGATCGGCTCTAATATTAAATTTATCAAAGTCGAAATAAACAGTACCAACTTCACTTTGGATCTGAGATGCCAAAGCAGCTAGTCTATCTGCATTACTTGTGCTTGTAGTATCGGCCTCTGGGGTCTTTTTAGAACAACCGCTCAATAATAGAGCAGCAACTGCTATCGAAGATAAAACTAAATGTTTCATTTTCTATCCTTTCAAAAAAAATTGAAGTCATTATATCACGAGATTTTTTAATATTTTACCAATCAACCGATTGAATTTTACCCACTCTTAACGGAAATTGAAAACTTTTATTCTCGTTAACCCTGATAATACCTACCGAGCTTCCGCCGCCGTCTTGCTTGATAAACATAATGCTACCGCCATCGCTAGAAAATCTAGGAAACATATTTTTGCCACTAGCCGTTAACTGGCGAATCATATCGGTTTGAGTAGAGATTAAATATATATTAAATCCGCCCCCGCCGTCGCGACTAGAGTAAGTAACGTAATTACCATTTGTGCTGATGGAGTTATTATTTTTGCCGTGATAGACGAGCTGCTGAACGTTGCCGCCGTTTATGCTAGTGGCAAATACGTTTGGATAACCTAAACGATCGCTCACAAAAGCCACGCGCGAATCGCCGTCGATAAAATTTCCATTTACATCAATGCCAGCGTAATCAGTAATTTGCTTAGCGCTGCCCGAGGCTATATCATACAAATAAATATCGGGTTGATCTTTAGGCGCATTGGTAATTAGAAGCTTTCTGCCGTCGGCACTTACATCCGAAGCTATTGTCATGCCGTGACCGGTAAAAATTTTACTCTTGCTACCGTTGGATAGATTAAATTTATAGATAGCGGGCGTATTTTTATTGACGTAATAGGTGTAATAAAATTCGTTCTGCGCCGCGCTCGCCCATTTAGGGAAAATATTTAATCCGCCGCGAAGCACCACCTGCTGGTAGGTAAGCGTATAGTCAGCCACCATGATCTCGCTCTCGCGCGTCGAAGTATAGCGAGAGAGCAAAATCATCTCCTTCATCCAATCGACGTTTGAGTACCCTAGCTGCTTGACGATCTCAGATACCGCCATATGGGCTAAAAACGGATACTTTTCGGCATTTGAAAGCGTAAAGCTCTTCTCATACATCACCCTGCCGCTGTTCGCTTCAAGTACTTTGGCTTTTAGGCTCATCGGCGAACTTTTATCACTTACCGCGTAGCGCACGATGAGAGCGGCGCCGCTAGAACCCAAATTGCTGGAAGCGTCCGCATCGTAGCTGCTTTGTAGATACTCGTCGCTGACTTCAAAAGTCGCACCGACCTTTAGATCACCCACCATAAGTTTAAAGAATTTGTTGCCAAATTCTGAATTTGCAAGGTTCGATGCATCCTGAACAACGATTTTAGGTAGATTTACCCCTTCGTTTACGATAGACATAGTCGCATCTGCCGCGAAAATGCTACTACAAAATGCAAGAATCAAAAGTAGTTTCTTCATCTTTTCTCCTTAAATTTAATTTGCTACGTCGGATAATACCATTTCAAATGTGTGAGATTTATTATCCGGTGATTTTGGAAAGCTTCGCTTAGGAAGCTCATCTAAAAATTTCCTTAGCTTTTGGTTAAATTCTGTGCTACGCCCAAGCTCTAAAATTTGATAATTTAAAACTCGTCCATTGTTGCTAAATTCTATGCGGACTCTAGCCTCATCGGAAATACCTATTTGATACTTCGTCCATAGAGCTTGCAATTTCGACGCCATCTGCGAAAAATAAGCATCTAGCTCCTTTGAAATTTGAATTTTACCAGATTTTTGCGAAACGGAATTTCTTTCATAAGTAAAATTCTGTTCCGAATCCGCCGAAAAAAGCATACAGCAAAACACAAAAATACCAAAAAATTTTTTCACTATTTTCCTTAAAAAATTCTAATTCGACTTCATCACATCAGACATCTTAGTCTTGATCTCATGCGCCGCCCCATCCGGAGACTTCGGAAAGCTTTGGGTTGATAGATTATCCAAGAAATCCCGCAGCTTCTGGTTAAATTCCGTCTCTCTTCCCAGCTCATCGATTTTATAATCCACGACTCGTCCATCTGCACCGAAAGTTATAATAATCGTCGCATCATCTTTCGTGGTCGCTACGTAGCGGCTCCATAGAACCTGAAGCCTCTTTTCTATCGCGCCGAGGTAGGCGTTAAATTCCCCAGTCCTTTGAGTCCTGCCGCCAAGCTTATCGGATTTGACGACAGCATTTTTAGATGCCGCTTTATCCTTAGCACTAGAGGTGGCGGTTTCTTTATCGGATTTTTTATTGCTCTGAACCGCATCGCTAGCCTTGGCGCTTTCCTCTACTTTTGGTATATTAACGCCGTTAAAAAGATCGCTCAAGCTCGGTTTTTCCTCTTTTTTTGGCTCCGGCTTAGTTTCCTCTTTTTTCTCTACTACTTTTTCGGAAGGTTTATCTTCCAACTTAGGCTCGGGCTTGGGCTCCTCTTTTTTGGGCTCAGCTTTAGGCTCGTCCTTTTTAGGTTCCGGTTTTGGCTCTTCCTTCGGCTTTTCGGGCTCTTTCGGCTTTGCCTGCACCGGAGGCGGCGGAACTACTTGCGCCGTAGTCTTAATTTTATCCTCCGGCACGTCCTTAATATTCTTATTTTCAAACTCGCCCTGCTTCGTTTCTTTAGCGATTTCAGGCGCGGACGGAAGTTTATCATCTATTTCGAAATCAAAAGTAACATCCATATAATCGTTGGGATTGTCGGTATATTTTTTAAATTTTTCCTGCGGCTTTGAAATTTGATATAAAAGAACGAAAATCACCAGCAGATAGGCAAAAAGGGCGATTAAAAACGATTTAAAATTATCGTATTTAACCCCCGTAAAATTTGAATAATTAGCCATTTGTTTGAAGCGCGACTTTAGTAAAACCCGCTTGCTTTAAGCTCTTTAAGACAAACATTACATCGTCATAAACGAGTCTCTTATCGGCTTGGATATAGACGGGTTTTTCCAAGCTATACTTGCCGGTGCCTTTAAGCAGCACGAGATTATCCGGGAATTCAGCTAGGCTCATCGAGCTTTTGTCGATATAAACCTTGCGATCTTCGCCGATACGCACAAGCAAGAATTCCGCGGTATTTTCCGAAACCTGTGCTTTTGAGCCACTAGGCAGTTCGATCTTCTCATCGTAGATAATCGCCGTTTGCGCGACCATTAAAATCGCTAGCAAAACAAGCATAATATCGACGAGCGGAGTGATATTTAACTCTGGATTTTCGTCGAAATTATACATTAAATAGCTTTTCCAGTGTTTGCTTTAAATAGCAAAATATCCGCTGTACGATTTATAATGCTCATAACTTCGTATGCTTTGCGTTTTATAAGTAAGCTAAAGGTGTATGCGGG
>NZ_CALIJF010000266.1 GCF_938018035.1 uncultured Campylobacter sp.
CTGCGTTTTTCATTTTTACCGGGAGCGAGGAGTGAATATTCACGGTTTTCGATACCACGGCCGCTTTCGGGCATTAAATTTTGCTCGGCAAATGTGCCCTTTTGCTCCGCTTCGTATTTTGCGCTCGCAGCCCGGCAAGAAGCAGCCGTAACGACGCCTAAAATTCTCGCGCCCTTTTGTTTAAATTTATGCGTCAAAACAGGCTTTGTCGCGAGATATCGGACGGGCTCATTTTGCTCAAATTTATCCATCGCTTCGCACCTGGATTTGCTCGCCTTGCCCTGCGTAAATTCGCCCGAGCCGTCGTGCTCGCCGCTCTCGAGGTCGCCCGAGCCGCCGTGCTCGAAGCCGCCCGCTTCGCTACGCAGATCAAGAACTCTCAGCTCATTCGGCTCGTTTATAAAGTATCCGCGCCAGCCGTCTGATCCACCTGCCGCAAGCTCGAATTTATCGAAATCAAAGTCCAGTTTCACGCGGAATTTAACGTTAAAATTTGCGTCCGTAAAAACAAGTTCGTTAGCACCCTCTATTTCGCCGTTTTCGCCAGCCTCGCCCACGCGAATGCAATATCTGCCTTCTACGCGCTGCGCCTGCGTCATAGGGCAAGTTTTAGTAATGATTTTAAGCTCGCAACTGCTCAAATTCAAGCCGTAAATTTGACCCGAGCGCGTAAAAATCAAGAAATTTAGCTCATCTTGCTTAAAAATCGCCGCACAGCCCTTTAATTGCTTTCGTATGCCCGTCTGCGTCTTAAAATCGTAAATAAAAAGCGTGTCGTCTGTCGTCGTAATAGCCTTTTTATCACCGTCCTTGCTACTTAGCGCGATAAAATTGCCGTATTTTAGCACGCCCTTCTTGTGCTTTGAGATTAGTGCGAGATCTGCGGCGTTAAATTTATAAATCGTGTCTACAAAGCCCAAAACTACGAGCGTGCGGCCGTCATCGTCAAAGGTCGCGGCGCGGGTAAAATCGCGGAAAGGCGTGCCGGCTAGCTGCTCGCCGCTTGCAAGCGAAAATTTTCTAAGCTTCATCTGCTTTTGCTCGTCGTTATCGCCTGCGTAAAATGCGCGATCGCCCTTTATCAGGACGTTTTCGCCGATATCGCGAAGTCTGTTTTGAAGCCTACTTTGCCATAAAATTTTCATCCGTCGCTCCTTCCGTCTGCGCGTAAGAACACAGCGCGATTTATCGCTTTTAATTTGCGCTAGCGGTTTTATCGGCGCGCATGCTAATACTTGAATTATTGCTTTTAAATTTACGCTATTTGCGCGGCGCTCGGTACCGGTCAAATCGGCATTTCAGCCGTGCTTTGCGGGCAAATTTATCCGCGCAGCGTTTGGACCGGGCTAGAAAGAAATTTAACCGCGCAAAATTCGATCATTTGCGCGGTTCATTTTCTTTGATATAGTCCACGGCGATACGCTGGCAGGCGATTTTATCGTTCTTTTCGAGGCATAAAGTCTCCAGCTCCTCGCGGCTGAAATTTTTGTAATCCTTGATCGTCTTTTTGCCGCCGCCTCCCATGACGAAGTATATGAGAGCCGCTAAAATCGCCATCGCAGCGATTAATCTAAGCATGATTACCTCCTAAATTTCATAGATTTTGCGCCAAATGTGCGAGCGAATTCGGCGCGCATCTGTTTAAATAGGCAGTCAAATTCTATGCCGTTCGGATTTTGCGAGCAGTGCATTTTAAATCTAAAGCGATATCTGCTTCGGAAAGTACCTATCCAGCGTCTGCGCTACCTGCTCTAACCAGACCTTTCGCTTGACCTCGTCGCTATCTGCGACCACTCTAAACATCAGCCGCTCAAAGGTTTTCACGCCGCAAAAATCAAAAATGCAGTTTTTCCAAATTCTTTCCAGCGGATCGCCGAATATCTCGTTTTCTCTGGCCTCGGGGGTGTTGGAGGTGTTGAAAACTACGGCGGCTTTAGCCTTTAAAAGCCCTATCGGAAGCCCGCCGCCGTTATCGCCCGGCGCAAAATCGTAGGCTACTCTCTGCCTTAGCACACGGTCAATCCAGCCCTTGAGGATGGCGGGCGGCTCGCCCCACCAGTTCGGATGGACAATCACGATGCCGTGGGCGTTTGCGATATCTTTTTGATGCGCTTTTAACAGCTCGTCGTCGCTTTCGTCGCTCACGAGCTCGGTGCCGCTAAGGATTGGGTTAAATTTCTCCTTATATAGATCGTGAAATTTAACCTCGTAGCCGCTATTTTGCAGCTTTTCTGCCGCTGCGTTTGCAATAGCCGCATTTAGACTTCTCTCGTAAGGATGCGCTAAAATGATGCAGATTTGTTTCATCTTACTCCCACTCTATCGTTGCGGGCGGTTTGCTCGAGATGTCGTAAACTACACGGTTGATGCCGTCTACTTCGTTTATGATGCGTCGAGAGACGTTTTCTAGCAGGTCGTACGGCAAGCGCGAGAAGCTAGCCGTCATGCCGTCGCTAGCGTCCACTACGCGCACGCACACGGCGTTTTCGTAGGTGCGGTTATCGCCCATAACGCCTACGGAGTGCACGTTTAGCAACACGCAAAACGCCTGCCACGTTTTGTTATACCAGCCGCTTGATTTTAGCTCGTCGCGCAGGATCACGTCGGCTTTGCGTAGTAGCTCAAGGCTTGGCGTATTTACCTCGCCCATTATGCGGATCGCAAGACCCGGACCCGGGAACGGATGGCGGAAAACGACTTCGCGCGAAAGGCCTAGTTCGAGTCCCAGCTGGCGCACTTCGTCCTTAAAAATTTCGCGCAGAGGCTCGATCAGTTCAAATTTCATATCTTTAGGCAGGCCGCCTACGTTGTGATGGCTTTTGATCGTCTTGCTTGAGCCTGCGACCGAGCTTTCGATGATGTCGGTATAGAGCGTGCCTTGGGCTAGAAATTTTACGTTTTTGTGTTTTGCCGCTTCTTTGCTGAAAACCTCAATGAAGGTCGCGCCGATGATTTTGCGTTTTTGCTCCGGATCGACCACCCCTTTCAGCCTGCTTAAAAATAGCTCGCTAGCATCGATCACGTCTAAGCTCACGCCGAGTTTGAGCCTAAACATCTCCTCTACCGCCTTGCGCTCGCCCGTGCGGAGTAGTCCGTTATCGACGAAAACCGCTATTAGGCTCTGCGGCACCGCATGCGCCAAAAGCGCCGCTACGACCGAGCTATCCACGCCGCCGCTTACCGCGCAAAGTACTTTAGCGCTGCCTACGCGCTCTTTTATTTTGATCATCTGCTCTTTGGCGAAGCTGCCCATATTCCAAGTGCTGGTTATTCCGCAGATCTCTTTAGCGAAATTTTTTAAAATTCTATCGCCAAACTCGCTGTGGCAGACCTCAGGGTGAAACTGTAGCGCATAAATTTTACGGATCTCGTCGCCGAATACGCACCACTCACTCTCGTCCGAGCTCGCCATCACCTCAAAGCCCTCCGGCAGGCTCTCGACCTTGTCCGAGTGGCTCATCCAGACAGTAGAGTTATCCTCCACGCCGCCAAATAGCCTGCTAGCGCGAAGCAGTTTCAAAGAGGCTTTGCCATACTCTTTTTTACCCGCAGGCACGACGCTGGCGCCAAATTTATGCGCGATGAGCTGCATGCCGTAGCAGATACCTAAAATTGGAATTCCAAGCTCAAAAATTCTATCGTCGCAAAAATACGCGCCTTTGGCGTAAACGCTAGCGGGGCCGCCGCTTAAAATAAGACCTTTGGGGTTTTTTGCTTTTATCTTATCGATCGGTGCGTCGTATGCGATCAGCTCGGTGTAAACGCCTTGTTCGCGCAAGCGCCTAGCGATCAGCTGGGTGTATTGGGAGCCGAAGTCCAGCACTAAAATGTCTGCCGTTTGCATGAAATTCCTTTGTAAAAATTTTTAAAAGTATAACAAAGCAAAGCTAAAAGTAGGCTATTTATCGCGTAAAATTCTAACGCTGCCTTTCGTGTCATTTGTTTTGTTGCCATCCGCGGCGGATGCCTCTGCGTTCGCGGTTTGCTCATCTGCGCTCGAGTAAAAAGGCGGCGCTTTATATCCGCAGCCGCTAAGCAAAACTAAGATAAAAAATGCTAAAATCCGTCTATGGAAAATGCAAGAGAAATAATCGCTCATATCAGAAAAGATCCTTTATATGCCAAGATGCGAGAAAGAGGCGAGTTTCTGGCGATTTTGCCGCTTAGTTGGCAAAGGCTGATCGCTTTCATCTACGTCAAAGATGGCATTTTGATGATAGCCGCGAAGCATCCGGCTGGGCTTTGCGAACTAAAACGCGATAGTAATATAAATTTAATAAAAGACGTATTAAAGCGCTTCGTAGCCGCTAGAGAGACGGCGGAGCTTTGCGGCGTGCGCGAGATAAAATTTTTCGTAGCAGATAGAGTGATGAGCAGAAGAAGGGCGCAAATTTATAAAGCTCATTTGCGCCGGGATGGCGAAGCTTTATCTTTGGAGCGCGCAAAGGGGGAGTTTAAAAACAAAATCCAAGATCCGCAAATTTATAAAATTTTTGAAGAGATAAGAGGGCTGATCCTTGCTAATAGAGGAGATTAAGAGCCTGCCTGCCGCACCCGGCGTGTATCAGTACTTCGACGCCGCGGGCAAGCTGCTATACGTCGGCAAGGCAAAAATTTTAAAAAATCGCGTCAAAAGCTACTTTTCTTTCACGCCCGCCCTCGCGCCGAGTCCGCGCTTAAGTGCGCGCATCGCAAAGATGATAAGCGAGGCGGCGCATTTAGAATACATCGTAACGCCCAGCGAGAGCGACGCGCTGATACTAGAAAATTCCTTCATCAAGCAGCTCAAGCCCAAATACAACATCCTACTGCGCGACGATAAGACCTATCCATATATTTACGTAAATTTAGACGACGATTTCCCGCGCTTTGAGATTACGCGAAAGATCATAAAGGGCAGAAACATCAGATACTTCGGCCCTTATTTTCACGGCGCGAAGGAAATTTTACAGACGCTTTATATGCAGTTTCCGCTCGTGCAGAAGAAAAATTGCGTCAAGGGCAAAAAGGCCTGTTTATTCCATCAAATTGGGCGCTGCGCCGCTCCGTGTGAAGATAAAATTTCAAAGCAGGATTACGCGCGTATCGTGCAGAGCGCGCTTGCGGCTTTGAAAAATCCGCAAAAGATGGTGCCGCAGCTTCAGGATCGGATGGCGCGGCTAGCACAGAGCGAAAATTTCGAAGAAGCCGCGCAGATCCGCGATACGATCGAAATTTTAAAGCAGATGAATGTCAAGGTTGAGGTCGATCTAGCAAAGCTCGATGATTTCGAGGTCTTTGCGATTGCCGCACGCGACGGGCTCGTCTGTGCCGTGCATTTTAGCATACGCGAGGGTAAAATTTCAGCCTCAAGCTCGCATATAATCAACTGCAAAGCCCCAAGCGCCGATGATATCGCAAACGCCTACAAGCAGATGATCTTAAGCGCCTTTCCGGCCGCGGCTCCCGTGGCGTGCGCT
>NZ_CALIJF010000267.1 GCF_938018035.1 uncultured Campylobacter sp.
AGACGTGGAAATATAAAAAGATAAAGTAGCGTTTGAAGATACGCAGGTAAAATTTCGCGGCTAAATTTTACCTGTGCGACGTCGCGCGCGTGCTGCGATTAAATTTAGCAGATGCGGCGGCGGCAAAAGGAGAGGATGAAAATGATTTTACCCAAAGCGGCTATTTCGGCTTTAATTTCAGCGAGTATCTGTTTTGGCATCGTAGAGGCGCAAGATCACGGCGCGGCGAGCGGACAAAAACAGACGATAAGAGGCGGCGAAAGAGAGGATCGAACGCCCGCAGACAAGCAGAGTAGCGAAATAAGCGCAACAAAGCGCGCAGACGAGCAAGGCGACGAGGCGCAAAATTTTAAAATCAAAAAGCGCTATTTTCGCAGCTGTTCGTGCCTACACAAACAAAAATCAAAGGGCCCCATTTATCTCTACGATGAAATTTCGCAAGAGCAGGCCGAAAGATCGGCGGCCTATTTCATCGGCTATTTCAAAGAGGGCAAGCTAAGCCGCTATGAGAAAATTTATGAAGGCGAGAGAGCTTTTTCGAGCGAGGATATAAAGCGGAGCGAATGAAATCGCAAATTAGCGGCAAAGAGGCGCGATGAAATTTCACGCCGCCCAATGCCAAAATAGCGCGCGTCAAATTTTATACATTCGCTTTTGCGCAGGCAACTGCTCTAATCTTTTAAATTTTACGGCTCGGCTTAAATTTAGGGCTCGGCTCTATACGACGATGGCGCTTTTGCTCTTTTCATCGTTAGACATCCCGTCGCATAGCCAAAATACCCGCTGCCGCTTCGCTAAAGATACTCCCCGTCGCTTTGCAAAGATAGTTCTCGCCGCGACGCTTTTTTAAGGCCGCAGTCAAAGTGGCAAAATCATCAAAATTTTAAAATTTTATACCGAATATAAGATCGCGGAGCGACTAAACCCGGGATGATCGATCGCTTCGCGCCTCACGCATCGCTGCTCAAATTTATCTTAATCGATCATTTTTTATCCGTTGATATATAGATTCAAAATACATATCGCTACAAAAATATATAAATTTTCATAGGTAATATTAAAATTTAAGTAAAATTTTATCCTAGCTGCATTACCATTCAATAACTATTTTCACGATAAGGAGAACGGCATGGAACTACTAATCCTTGTTTTGCTAGCGGCTGCCGTATGGCTGGTGTGGCGAAAGCCCGCGAAAGAAAAGGTTGCCTTTAGGCTCTTCGTGCTCGGCGCAGCACTGTGCTTTGCGATGTATTTTATCGCGAGCTTCACCTCCGTGCTGCCCTTCGGAAGCTATTAGGAGGGCGCTATGCAAAAGAGATTTAACCTACTGATGACCACGGCGGTTTTACTGATCCTCGCTATCCCCGTAGGCATCGCAAACATCTACCTCGGATACGTCGTGGGCGAGAGCCCCTGCACGCTGTGCTGGTTCGAGCGCATCGGCATGATCTT
>NZ_CALIJF010000268.1 GCF_938018035.1 uncultured Campylobacter sp.
ATAATGAATTGGTAGAAAAAATAAAAGAATTAGGCTTGCAAGATTATGTTATATTTACAGGGCAAATTAATAATGTTAGTGATTATTATAATGCGATGGATATATTTGTTCTTCCAAGTCTATATGAAGGCTTACCAGTTGTAGGAATAGAAGCACAGGCAAATGGACTTTTGTGTGAATTTTCTACAGATATGACAAAGGAAACTAAAGTATTAAATACTACAAGATTTATAAGCTTAAAAGAAACACCAGAAAATTGGGCCCAAATAATATTAGAAGACTATAATAATTTTAAAAGATTAGATGGTTTTGATGAGATGACAAAAAATAATTTTAATATTATTGAAGAAGCGAAGAAATTAGAAGAATATTATGCAGGAAAATGTAAAGAAAGTTCACTAAAGATAAGGAGAGGTTAAGATTAATGAGGAAGATAACAATTAGGCCCCAAAAATTGATTTATACAGTAATATATGCAATAATATTTTTTGCACTTATAAAGCCAGACTCATTGGAACATTTAGGTTTTAAGTGGCTTGCAAATATATTAGTAGGAGTAGATATCTTATTAATTTTAGTTTTATTAACACTTATGCTTAGAGGAAAATTTAAAATGAGTAAGATGACAGGTTTAATATTCTTGTTTTTTGTATTCCGGATTTATTGTAACTGTGTTATATTCGAATAATTTATTTAGCTGGGTTAAAGTTGCAGGACCTGCAATAGCCATATGTTTATTAACAGATAAAGAAATGCAAAATAGCAATAATGTATATTTTGAAGGAATGTTTTGGATACTTGCAATATGCTATTTATTGAATTTATTTTCAATAATAATATATTATCCAGAAGGAATGTATAGATTAGAAAAAGTAGTTGGTGACTTGTACTTAATGGGATATGATAATAGTATGATATATAATTTACTACCATTATGTGGAGTTTCATTTATATTGTCATATAAGAAGTATGGAAAATTAATAACAAAATATTCTATTTTCGCACTTGCAATTACATTTATTTCAGAATTTTGGGTAATGAGTGCATCAGGGGTATTACAAATACTATTTTTTGTTATGTTATTATATATGCTTAGGAAAGAAAGTAAAATAATAACACCTGTATTTATATTTTGGCTTTTTTTTATAATTAGTATAGCAATAAACATATTTAGCATTCAAAATGCTTTTTCATGGTTAATTGTTGATATATTAAATAAAGATCTAACATTAACAAGAAGAACTTTTTTATGGGAATATGCCATGCAAGTAATAGCAAAAAATCCAGTAATAGGAATAGGATTTGGAGAAAAAAATATAATGGGGATATACGAAAGAGAATATTCACACCCACATTCAATGTTACTAGATATATTGGTAAAAGGTGGGGTAGTACTTATGACAATATTTATACTGATATTAAATAATTTTACTAAAAAATTCAAAAAATCAAGTAACATTTTAATTCCTTAAATTCGGGGGCTTTCGCCCCGATCTACCCTAAGTTTGACTTAACCTATCTACCTTGCTCTATGCTGTTATATTGTTGCTTGATTTGCTGCTTAGCTTTTTGGGCTTCTTTGGACATATCAAGCCTTTGCGCCGGATTATAATAATCTACGCCTTTGATTTGCGCCATAGTTAGGTTGTTTAGCTGCTTAGCTAAATTTCCACCTATTCCCAAAGTTTTGCCATAGTCGACCCTTGCTTCATATGCTTGGTCTTTTGCGGCTTCTCGGTAGTTTTGTATTGCCGTTAGATCCCGCTCTTTGATTTTTTCTTCGTTTAGCCCGTCGAATTGGCTTACGTGATAGAGCGTTTTCGTCTCCAATCGCGGTTTAATCGGGATTTTTTCCTTAACAACGTATGTAATCGCTTTGCCGGTATTTTCGTCAAATCTAACGTTTCCCTCCTTATCTTTTACGGTCGCTATAACTTCGTTGCCGTTTTTGTCTAATTTAGGTCTCATTTTATGATCTGCGATATAAAGCATTTTGACGCCCTCGACTCTTGCCTGCAGGCCGTTTTTGGTCTTTAAAATTTCACCGGTTTGCTCGTCGTGCTTGAGCTTGAGTACCCCACCCATTGCATTTCCTTGCTCCATCGTTACGAACTGCGCTTTTTCATAGCCTCTTATAGCCATTTCAGCCCTTAAAAGCATGCTAGTCTCTCTTGAGTACGTCTTGCCGGTTAGGGCATTGTAAGGCATAGTATTGTCTACTTCTTCCTTACTCATATCCCTTTGCCAGTCCGCTTTTGCGGTCTTGTGGGCTTCGAAGAGCTTATATTTCATGTATTTATCAAAGCTCTCTTTTTTCTCGACATTACTCATTTGCTCCCAACTCTTTTTCTCTTGTTCTGTTGCCATTTTTTTATCCTTACATCTGTCGTTTACTCATAGCTTTTGGGCTATGAGTCGGTGTTAGGCTCGTCTTGCTCGTCGATCTCCATGCTTTGGTGGGACTTATTTAAATATTCCCACTCCTTGCTTTCGCCGTCGCTGAGTTCAAACTCGCCATCTTCGCTTGTTGCAAATCGCTCGGCAAGATTTTTCTCATACTCTTTGTATGCCTTTTCTTGCTCTTGCTTCTCTGCATAGGTCATTGCTTACTCCTTAGGGTAGATTTTAGAGCTTTGGGCTCTAATTTAAATCTTCGATAAAAATTTAGATTAGAGCTCTTAAGAAACAATAAAACATTTAAAAATAAAATTATGTATAATTTAAATTTAGAAAAAATAAAAATATTATATTTTTAAATTTTTTACTAAATTTATTATAAAAATTTATAAAATTTTACTCCCTATCCACTTTAATTTTTAGAGCTTTTAACAACTCGTCTCTTTGTTGTTTTTTATCATCCGCCGGCTTGATTTCGCTCTGGCTTAAATTTGCGTTATTTTCCGCAGTTTTCGCTTCGCCCTCCGCCTCTTTTTCGCTCCCTTTTTTAGCGATATGAACGTCTTGCGGCGCGGTCGCCTCATTTGGCTCGGCTTTTACTCCCACTTCTAGCTTGTCCGCTCCTTTCCACTGCGCCATCTTGAACCAATAAGGCACTTTTGCCTTGATAGGCATCTTATAAAAGCCTTTAACGAGGATTAAAATATCGCTGCTGTCTTGGTTTTTCAAATCTTGGGCGGTTACTAGCTTTTTGGCTTCCTTACTCCTTGAGATATTGCTTTTAAATAGCTCCATATTGCCTTGCGATTTGCTGATTTTAATATTTGTGTAGTCGCCTATTAACTTGCTCGTATCCTCTGCGTCTTTGTCACTATTCATGTTAAAAATTACGTGATATCCACTGTTATTTTTTACAATATTCATATCGTCTTCGCCGTAGTATTTTTTGATCTGCTCGTAACTTTGCGTAACGAAAACCGGTAAAAGCCCGTAGCTTCTGCAAAGTGCGGGGGCTTCTAATAAAAATGGCATCTTGCCGAAGCGCACGAACTCATCCCCAAAAAAGTATATAAATCTCTCAGGATCACTACACTCTTCTCCGCTCATTAATTTCTTAAATAATGTTTCTATGAAAATACGAATTAAAGGAGCTAAAATTTCGATATCTTCGGTCTGAACGACTACGTACATCGATATTCTTTTCGCTCTTAAATCCTCGAACGTAAAGCTCATCTTGCTGGTTGCGTTGGCTACTTGCGGATTGCTAAAAACCGTCATAAACGTGTCGTATGTCGATTTTATACTTGCAAATTCATTATCTGCGGCCCTTGCATACGCTCTAGCCTGATTTCTCGTGCTTTCGTCGATACTTTCGTCAAAGCTTGTCTGTTTCAGCCAAATTTTAAAAGTATCTACGTCATAGTCTCTCTCTCTTTCTTGCTCGGGATCATCTTCGTCTATCTCTTTCATTGCCTCTTCGCCGAATTTTTCGTCCAAATACTCGAAATAATCGGCTTTTGGAGCTTGTGCAAGTTGGGCTAGCGTAGCATGTTTGTCTTTTTGCATAAAATATTCGGCGAAAAATACAAACATCGTTCTTGCCGATTTTATCCAGTGGTCGTTTTCGCTGCCTTTTTCGCCTACGAAAATGGTAGAAGCTATCTGCTCGGCCAATTTCTTTATGTGTATATACTCCATGTCTTTAACGATCGAGCGGTCGAACGGGTTAAAAAATAGCGTATTATCCCAGCTAAAAGGGGAGAATAGCTGAATTTCGTTATTGAAGTATTTTTGCCTATACCCGGCCGTCTTTTTGTATAACTCGCCTTTGATATCCAGCGTTACGCAAGAATTAGGCACGCTTAATAAATTCGGGATAATCATGCCTGCCGTTTTACCGCTTCCCGGAGGCGCTACAACTAGCGTCGAGAGCGGCTGCGTAGCCCTTAAAAACTGTGGATTATCGCTATCTATATTGTGACATCCTAGCACTAAGCCATTTTTATAGTTTATGTTCATTTTAGGGAAGTCTTCTGGCGTTGCGAACCTTGCCGATCCGTAATCTTCGCCGTCTCTAAAATACGGCAATAGCCACCACGTAAAGACTACCAAAAACGGGGCGATCAGCGTAAATAATGCGACGTAAGCCTTTAATTTTAGCGTCGGCGCGCCTATATTTATTAAAATTTTATACGCCACTGCGGGTACTTTTATCAAATCCGGATTAAAAATAACCTTGACTACCGCCAAATATAGCACTACGCCCATTATAAGCGAAACGAAAAAAGCCCAGGCCCATCTTTTGGCGGTAAAACCTTTTGAACTATCCATTTTCCTCCCCTTTTGCCCCCTCATTGCTCGGCGTTTTTACACGCTCCACTTCTATTTTTATTTTTAAATCTTCAATTTTTGCGCTTAGTTCTTTTATGGCTGCCGCAAAGTCTCGCATATTCTTTTCTAGGTCGTTTTTAGCTTCTTCGGGACCGGTAATGTTTGCATTTAGATGATAAGCGATTTGATTTAAATTTGCCCCCAAGCGACCGAATTCTCGTAAGAATTCGCTTATTATTTCGTTATTCGTTTCTATCTGTTCTAGCACGTCGGCATATTTTTCTATATGCACCAGCTTCCGAACTACCGCCGATTTGCTTTCGTTGCGCCTTTGAGATAGGCGTTTTAGTACTCTTACGTCAGCTTCGGTAAAGTATATAAAATGCGCGGCTACTTTTCTCATGCTACGATCTTTGCAATGTCTAGTTCTTTTAAATTTAAAATATCGGTCACGACTCTTTGGTTTTTTACTCTAGCTATTTGGATAATGTAGTCAATCGCCGTGACGATAAGGCTATCTAGCATGCGATCATCCACGCTTGATAGGCCACCTCCTAAAATAATATTGGTTTTAATGGCCTTTATGGCGTCTTTGGGATTATTTGCGTGCAAGGTACTTAAATTTCCAGCATGTCCAGTGTTGTTTACTCTTAAAAACGAAAAGGTATTACGGATGTCTATCTCGCCCAAAAATAGCCTATCTGGTCGCAAACGCATCGCATTATCGATCGCTACCTGATAGCTGTAAATTTCGGTGGCGATTTTCGGTACGGCCAGCTGCGTTTTATTTACGTTTTCTACCCTCAGCTCTTGGCTGTCCTCTATGGTGACTACTCGCTCGCCCGGGTCTATTTCTCCCATTAACGAGTTTAAAAAACTGGTCTTCCCGCTTCCAGTTCCGCCGCTTAAAAGTACGTTTTTCTTATCCCGGATCAGCTCTTTGATTTTTTCATAAGTCCAGCCCTCGTTTATCACGTTTTGACTTAATGTAAAGCTTTCTAGTTTAAAGGCCTCTTTGCTCGGTATTCTTATGCAAATTGCGATATCGCTATTAAATAGGCTCGATTTATGCTGCGCTTGAACGCGGTAACGCAAAAACGGATCGGGCAGCTCGCACGAAAGATGGCAATGCGTTTCATCGAAGCGCTGATTTCTCCTAGTGGCCAGCTCGATCAAAAAATTATTTAGAAATTTAATATCTAGCTTTGGGTCTTGTACTATTTCCCAGTGGTCGCCGTAGTCTATGTTGATTTCGCACGGCCGATTAAATATCAGCTCATTTGCCCGTAGGGTCAAATACGGCTTTAAAACACCTAAAATATTATTTAAAATTATGCTTTCGCTCATTTTACTCTTCTTGGCTTGCTTCCGTTGCGCTCGCGCCTGCTAAATCGTTCTTCTCTTGCACTAGCTTTTCTAGCTTCTGCCTCTCTTTTGCGGCGCTTGCTTCAGCCTTTTCGGTAATTTTTAGCTGATTTGCTATGCGTTTTAGTAGTCTATCGTTTGCTTTTTTATTTTGTAGCTCAGTCTTAACTTGGCTTTTGATTTGCTCGTATTGCATCGGTTTTCCCCTTTAATCGTTAAAATATTGCATCATCACTTCGCCGTCTTTCGGCTTCGCAAACCACATGTGATTTGTAGGCACTAAAAATATACGGCTTCCGCTTTTGATTTCGATGGTCGGCTTAATTTGGCTTTGCTGCTGAATTATGTCTTGTACCACGCTGCTTACGTCGCTTCTGGCGTTCGAGTAAATTTCGGTAGCGTAAGAGTTGTTTGAATTTCCCATTTTTGAGGCTATACCTAAAAGTAAGGCATTCGTAATCGTTGAGATTGAGTAGGCTATGCCGTAGCGTTCCCAATATTTATTATTTATCGCTCCTACAACTCCGTTCATTCCCATATTATCGGCTGCCATTGCATCGGTGAGTAATATATTTATGCCTTGCGGCGTGATTATTTCGCGCCACCTGATTTCTAACCTCTCATGCCCGATTTTAGTATCGTTAGTATAAAAACCTATCACTTTGCTTCCGCGAGGAATTAGCACTGCTCGCCCCATTGCGGCATATATGTCTTGCTCTATTTGAGCCGTTACTATTCCGCTTAAATCCGAGCTTATCGCGCTCGTTAAAATTGCTGGGATTAGCCGTCCCGCTCTAATGGTGCGGTATAGCCTGTGCTCGTTTGTGCTGATATCTATACTCTTTTGATTTGAGAAGCCGTCGGCGCCGTATTTTTGGGAGTTTTGATTTACGTTTTTTATTTCGTTGTTGCGATTAGCTAAAATTTGAGCTCTTATTAGCTCGCGCATTTTGTTTTCATAGGCAGCCTGGTTGTCTTTTCTTATTTCTTGTTTCAGACTCTCTTGCTTGGCTTTTAGCTCTTCTTGCTTGTCTCTAGCGCGTTGCGCCATTTGCTCTTGCTCTCTTGTCATGTCTTCCGGCGTAGCAGTCGGTGCACCGGGTACGGTCTGTCCGGATTGCTTTTTGGCTTCAAGCTCTTCGATTTTCTTCAAAATTTCGCCTAAATTTTGCCCGTCTTGGCTTGGTGCTTTTTTCCCAGCTTTATAAATGTAGTCATCAACCGGAAATTTTGAATTTTCAAAAAGATGGTTTAAATCCTTTTGATTTTGCAAATTTCTTATTTGCTCGTCTTGCTGCTCTTGCCCGGCCGCTTCGTTAAAAATCTCCTCCGCCAAAAGGGGAGAAGAAATTATACTAAGCGTCGTAAGGCTTAAAAGCAGCGTTTTCTTCCCCTTTTTCATTCTAAAATCCCCTTGCTTTCTTTACGGATTCATTATATTTTTCTTGATTTTTTGTTATTGTTTTGCTATGTTCTTTTTGCCTTTGTTTTATGGCTTCTTCATCGGTGTTTAAATTCTTTCTTATCTCTTTTCTTAGTTTTTCAGCCTGCGTTTCTTTACGATCTACGCATACGTAGCTATCACCGCTTTTAATCGTAAATTTCGGATTTATAGTCTCCGCGATTATGTAATCGCCTATTACCCTCGTTTCTACCGGACTATCTTGCTTATCGATGACTGCGTAAATGGTAGGAATTTGCGGCATTTCGTCTTTTGAATACTTAAAATACGTAAATTTCTTATCGCTAAAAATTTCAGCCGATAGTAGCCACTCGTTTTCTTTTTCGGCTTTTTGCGTATATCCGCTGTAAATATCGCTTTTTTTAACTTTCAGCTCGGCTATTCCGTCTTTTATGGTTAGATACTCTTTGTTGTCGGTTTCAAGTTTAGCCAGCTTGGCTTTTTGTGTTTCGCCGTCTTGTATGCGAACTATGAAGCTTGGATCGCTTGAATTTTTATAATCCGTTGAAAAAATATAAAAGGTGTGGATTTTTCCGTCGCTCGTAAAAATCGTTAGGCTCGTATCGATGCCGATTAACTGCGGAATTATCGCAATGGCGTTAGGCTGGCTCGGGATTTGCTCTATTTTAAAGCCGGTTTGGTCGCCTAGCACGAAATTGTCTATCTCGCTATCAAATATCAGCGTCGTAGCCATTGCGTGGCGCGTGCGAATTTTGATGGTTTTATCCGGCTGATATTTGACTACTTGCGTATTTTCGTATCCACTGTATTTCTTTGAGTGAAATTTTTGCTGCAATGCCTTTAAATCTTGATTGCGGATGGCGTTTTTCATAAGCTCCAGCTCGTCTTTGCCTATCTGCCTATCCGAACCATCGGGACTTTCCCATGCGAAGATTTCACGGCTGATGGATGCCGAGACG
>NZ_CALIJF010000269.1 GCF_938018035.1 uncultured Campylobacter sp.
CCGCAAGCTTGCCGCTCAGGGCAAATGCGGCTGCGGCAAATAAAATTTAAGCGGGTTCTTCCCGCTTAAATTTATCTTTCAATTTTATAAATTTTACCTCGATAGACAAATTCCAAAATGCTTGAGTCAGACAAGCGAAGTAGCTTTAAATTTAATACTATCCCAAGCGATAAAGAAGTAAAATACGAAATCGCTTAAGATCGCTAGCAAGGGATAAGGATGAACGAAGCAAAGCCCAAAGAGTTAAAGAAAATTCTAAACGAACGACGTCAAAATGTGGAGCAGAGCTCTGGGAATAGTTTTAATCTTGAAAGCTTAAAATGCCCAATTCAAATAAACGGAATCTGGAACTAAAAAATTGTCTAGAAATTTTAATGATAGAAATTCCAATATAAATATAAATGCCCATTGTAAAAAAGAGTTAATAATAAAGGATTTTAGTGCTTTAATAGGTTTTTGCCAATTTTGTATATTAATATTGATCATAATACTTTTTCAAACAGGAATATTGTCTAATTTTGGTATTGAAAAATTTTCCGAATCAGAAGATTCTTATTTTTTCATTATTTTTTGCACTATTATTCCATTTATTAGAATTATTGAGCGCGATAAACCATTTAATAGGCGCTTTATAATTTTTAACGAAAAATTTATTTCGGTAGAAGTCGAAGGAATAAAAATCTTCCGAATAAATCTAGATGAAATTATTAAGATATCTAAAAATATGGATACTAGGACTTCTACACCAGAATATTTTCCAATTTCAAAAGAACTCTTCTATTTCTGTATATTTGCTACCGTAATAACAATGATCTTATTTGTTTTTAAAGACTTTATAGTTGTATTTATATTGTTAGCTACAATATTCATTCTTCCAAAGAATTTAATTTGTACTGTAATTGGTGGCTTGGAAGCAAACAAAATATATGATCGTTTGGCAATATATTCTAAAGATGGCATCATAATAAATACTTTTATAAATTCCAATAAAGATTATTCGGAATTAAAGAGATACTTTTTATTACATAAGAGTATTAATATAGATAATGTTAGAAAAGAATTTATGATATTTCACAAGGAGTCTAAACATAGATAAGAGAGAATTAAATGCGCAAATTGAGCTTGATCGCGCAGAAAAGAATTTTCAAAATTTAAAGATAGTGCTCTGCTATTTTGTAATATAATTGAAGCTAGGTTCAGTAAATTTAATATCCATCTAAGCTACAAAAGGCAAAATAGGCAAACTTTCGAAATCGCTAGCGAGGGAT
>NZ_CALIJF010000270.1 GCF_938018035.1 uncultured Campylobacter sp.
TGCTTAAAGCTTCGGAGCAAAATTTCAAATCCTACCGCGACGAACTACGCGAAAAGGATCACCGCGACATTGTGGCTTTGCGCGCGTTGATCGCGGGCTTTGAGAAGGAATTTGCGGGCGACCAATTATTTTTGGGCGGACTAAATATGATCGCCGACGATATGGTGGGCTACGTCCGCTCGGATCTGGTGACCTACGGACTCGGCGCCTTGGTGCTTCTGCTAGCTTGCTTTTGGCTCTTTTTTAGACAGGCGAAATTTATCCTGCTGCCGCTTATCATCTGCGCGTATTCGGTCGTGCTCGCAGCGGGATTATTCGGCTTTTTGAGCTTTGAGGTCACGGTGATTAGCTCAAATTTCATAGCGCTTCAGCTCATCATCACGGTTTCGGTCTGTATCCACCTAATCGTCGCCTACCGCGAGTTTAGCGCGCGCTTTCACGCCTTTTCGCAGCGTCAGCTCGTTTATGCAGTGCTGCGCGAGCGCGCAAGACCCTGCTTTTTCGCGATCTTTACGACCGTTATCGGCTTTATGTCGCTAATTTTTTGCGATATAAAACCCGTAATTTCTCTGGGAATTATGATGAGCGTAGGCATCAGTATCTCGCTAGTTACGGCATTTGGAGTATTCGGCGCGGTTATGTCGCTTCTAAGGCGCACGCACAATAATCGCAGCTTCGAGCAGCACTTTAAATTTACGCTTTGGTGCGCCGAAACGGCGCTGCGTAGCAGAGGCGTGGTCTACGGAGTGTGCGCTGCAGCGGTGATCTTTGGGCTGTACGGCATCTCACAGCTGCGCGTCGAAAACAGCTTCATCGGCTACTTTAAAAAAAGCACCGACATCCGCGCAGGTATGGAGGTCATAGACACAAATCTCGGAGGAACGATCCCGCTTGATATCGTAGTTAAATTTAAAAGCGCAGGTAGCGCAGATTTTGCTAGCGAGAGCGAAAATTCCGCAAGCGGAAGCGCAAATTCTAAGAACGGCGAAAATTCCAATCCCGCTGAGCGAAATTTTGCGGCAAATTCTACTCGGCAAAATTCTATCACGCAAAATTTAAATGATCAAAATTTTTTTGAGCAAGGCTCCGCTGCGGCAGCACAATCAGGCGAAGCCGTAAATTCAGATCAAACCCACACCGCAAATTTAGAGCAAAATTCCACCGCGAGTGACGATTTTGGCGATTTCGAAGCCGAATACGCCGCCAACGAAAACAAGCCGCAGTATTGGTTCACATCCGAAAAGATGCGCATCATCAGCAAAATAGATGATTTTTTGAAGGACAAAAACGTCACGGGGCACGAGTTTATCGGCAACGTAAGCTCGCTTGCGTCGCTTTTGAAGCTCGGCAAGCAGATTAATCAGGGGCGCGATCTGGACGATCTGAGCCTTGCTCTAATCTACTCTGAAATGCCGGCAAACTACCGTGAATTGGTGCTTTCGCCCTTTGTAAATATCGAAGCGAACGAGGCGCACTTTAGCGTCCGCACGATAGACAGCGATCCGAATCTTCGCAGGGCGCAATTCCTAGCCGATCTTAAGCGCGATCTGGACTCCCTGCTCGCTAAAGATAATGTCACGGTGCAGATTAGCGGCATAATGGTGCTTTATAACAATATGCTTCAAAGCCTGATGAGCTCGCAGATAGGCACTCTGGGTATCACCGTGTTCGTGCTTTTCGTGCTTTTCGTGATCATCTTTCGCTCGTTTTCATACGCGCTTATCGCGATCGTCGTAAATTTAATCCCTCTTTGCGCCTGCTTCGGCATCATGGGGGTTGCAGGCATTCCGCTGGATATCATGAGTATTACGATAGCGGCGATTAGCATCGGTATCGGCGTGGACGACGTCATCCACTACATCTACCGCTATAAGCGGGAGTTTGCGCGCCTGGGCGACGAGGCCGCGGCAATCCGCGCGAGCCACGCAAGTATCGGATACGCGATGTATTATACGTCGTTTGCGATCATTTTGGGATTCAGCGTAATGATGATGAGCAATTTCTGGCCTACGATCTACTTCGGGATGTTAATATGTCTGGTAATGAGCCTGCTGCTTTTGGGCGCGCTCATAATCCTGCCGTCGCTAATAATGAGCCGAAAGGGCTTAAAATTTAGCCTCTTTAAAGCTAAATAAATTTTATCTCGCTATAATTCCCGCATTTGGAGAGGATGGCGACCTGGTGGCGTCTGCGGACTTCAAATCCGATAGGAGGGCGGTTGACCGTTTTCCGGGGGGTTCGATTCCCTCCCTCTCTCGCCAAATTCTTTCATTAAATTTCACTTTTACGATTCTTGATCTCTAGCGCTTCTCGAATTTATCTCAAATTTAAGCTCTAAATTTATCCATTATTAAACAGAGGCGGATAGCATTGTTCGTTAACTTTTCTTGAAGGAGCGAGTATGAAATACGTATTGGGCGCTGCGCTTGCGGCATTTATTTTTGCGGGATGCGGCGATAACGATGTGGAGCTTGTCAAAAACTACACCCTGCCCGATTTTGAATCTATGAGTATCGGTACGGCGATAGAGAGTTCGAAAATCTGCAAAAATATCACCTGGAGCAAAGAGGAGAACGGCGGATTAAAGACGGTTAAGATGCTCTGCGACGTGGATGTAGAGCATAGGCTTAAATCATATAAACAAGAGATGTTAGACTCATCTTTAAAAAGGGTTATGACTTTTTTATGAGGGCAAGGCTTACGACGCGCAGGGTTTGTTTAAGCTGGCAAAAGAATACTGTAAATTAAACGAAGCTAAATTTCAAGAAACACTTAAAAATCAAAGGCAAAATAGAATTTTTGAGGAGGAATGGAAGTCGGTCGATTGCGACGACAAACTAAAAGGGGAGATACTAAAAGAAAGCAATACCGAAATCTACATAGACTTTATTATGGAGTGCTTAAAAGCAGCCGTTTATTACTCGCAAATAACGGCAGAGCAGTTGGACGCGAGCTTCGGACATAAAGAAGGTGGATCATCAAAGCTTGCTATCGAGCTAAATTTTATCGTAAATGAGGGTAAAAGCGTGAGTCTGTCTGATAAATTTAAACTTATCACGAACGGCAAAGAAGATCCCGTAAATAAAATGAAGTCAAAAGATGTTATAGCGGGCTTCTACGAAAGACAATAAGCGCCTCATCTCGCGGTTAAATTTGATGAAATTTTAAATTTAGCCGCCTTTTTATATCAAAATTTCATTCAAAATTTCAGGCGTAGTTTTAAATTTAAAGCGCGATGGAAGCAGTTTTGCTCGCCGCGCCGTGAAATTTTACGCCGAATATAGGCCTATTTATCGTGTCCTTGTAGATATGCGATCGCACTAAGTGCGGCAACCGCGCCGTCGCCTGCCGCGCAAACGACCTGCTTAGGCGCATCTTGTCTCATATCGCCTGCCGCAAATAGCCCGTGTACACTTGTTTGCATCTTTAAATTTACCGCGACCTGTCCGCCCGGCGTGACGTCGCAGATGAACTTACCGCTTTCGTCTTTTAACACCTCGTTTCGCACGTCAAGCCCCACGAATACGAAGATCCCCGGCAGCTGCAGC
>NZ_CALIJF010000271.1 GCF_938018035.1 uncultured Campylobacter sp.
AATTTTATCCTCGCTATCTACGAGATTGTTTGGAATTTTACCTGCGTTGCCCGCGCGGCTGCTTGGAATTTTATCCGCGCTACGCATGTAATTATTTGAAATTTCATCCGCGTTATCCGCGCCTGCGTAGTCGTTTAAAATTTCATCCGTGCCCGCGCCTGTGGTTATGTATGAAATTTTATCGGCGGCTGAAATTTTATCCACCCCTGCGCTCTTGCCCGCAGCCGTGCCATCATCCGCGCCTAAAATTTCAGCATTCGCTATAACCCGAAATAGCTCATCCTCCAGCGCATTAAGCTTAAAACCTAGCGGATTTTTTGCAAGTATCTCATAAGCCTGCTCGTAAGTTTGGGCCTTATCTACCACACTTTTAACGTATGATGAAATTTGCGAGCTTGCGGCGCTAAAATCGTGCTGCGCGGTTTGCCTCTCTATCTCTGTAAGATATTTGCCCTGTTTTGTCGCATTCGCAGAATTTTTTTCTGCGTCCGTCTGTGCGGCTGGCTTACCTTCCGTATTTTTCGGCGCGCTTTTTGCGCTCGGAGGCAGGTCAAACTCCTTTGCCATATCCTCTACGCTCATCTCATAGCCTAGCTCGTGCAAAATTTGAAGCATCTGTGCGCGCTGGAGCAGATCCACATCCTTTTCGATTTGAATGTTTAGATTTGCTCTTTTGCCAAGATGCGCATATATTCGCTCGACTAAGCGGCTTGCGAATTTCACGTCTGCAGCGACTATCTCGGCGCGGTTTTGCTCGTGGGTTTTGCTCATTGCGTAGCTGCCGCTTTGTGCGGTGTTTGCATTCGAGCTAAGCACCGAGCCGTTTATTACTTTGGCTATCTCGGCGTCGCAATAGCGCACAAACTCCATAAAGTCGGCTTGGCTTCCTCTACCCTCAAGCACTTTGATAATGTCGTTCGGACCTAGCACCGCGTAACTGCCGCTTTTGATACCCTCAAGCGCTTCAGCCATTTGTGTGATGACGTTTTCGTCTCCGCTTGAGCTATTGCCGATCAGCGGCGGCACGCCTAAGAATTCTACAAATTTCAAAT
>NZ_CALIJF010000272.1 GCF_938018035.1 uncultured Campylobacter sp.
CTATCCGCAGATTCCCCGCCGCAAAGGCTACAGCGGGTTTAAATTTAACCTCTTCGCGGCCTGTTTGCGATGCTTTAAAATTTCGTAACTTCGGATATGCAAGCCGCCGTTTTAAAATTTTGGCAAGTTTTAAATTTTGAATCTACGCCTCCTTGCCGCGCTGTTTTAGTTAAATTTGACCGAGCGGCGCGGAGCCTACAAGCGCAAGATGATTTAATCGCGATTTAAATCGTACGACTCCGCGAGCCGCTTTAAAATTTAGCGATCAAATTTCTATCTGAAAAGCCCTTTGATCTTGTCAAAAAGCGACTTTTCGCCGCCTGCGCAGGTTTCGTCTTCATGATCTTCTGTGGCGGAATTCTCACTGCCGCCTTCTATCGTATCGCCGCTGCACGGGACGGAATGCTCGCTGCTTGCTTTCATTGTGCCGCCATCCGCTTCCATCACACTGCCGCTGCCCGTTGCATTGGCGCCGCGCAAGGTAAAATTCTCTCTGACCATCCTAACGCCTCCGCCTGCCTTGCTGCGCTCTATCGCCTCGCCGATCTGCTGTGCGGCGATTTCCGCATATATTAGCGCGCCCTGCTGATCGCAATTAAAAAGATTTGAAAACGACTCGGACCTATTAAGATCAATCGGATTGGGCTCAACCACTTCGGTAGCCTCAAGCAGCCCTACTTCAAGCTCTGCGGCAGAATTTAGCGCCTTTAAAAACACGGGCAAATTCTGCGCATAAAACTCATCTACGGCGGATTTAACCTCGCCGCCCGCTTCATAATCGCGCAGCAGTTTCTGCACGTTATCGGCATTTAGATATGCGCCGCAGCAGTAGTTTTCGATGATCTCGTTGTGAATTTCGCCGCTAAATTCCGCTAAAAATTCCGCCGGCAAAACCTCGCGCCAATCGCTTATGTAGGGTTTAAATTTAAAGCTTTGCGCCGCCAAAAAGCTAAACGCCGTGCCGCGCGTGTAAAAATACTCTCTAAAATAGCCCTGCGTCACGGCAATGTGAAATCCGTGCGTTTTATTAAAAATGCCCCCTGTGCCGTACTGCAGCGCCGAGCGGAAGCCGTCCGCGTATTTCTCCACGTAAAATTCATCCATCTCTACCTCGCGCGCGATTTTAGCGATAGCCTCAAAATCGCCTTTCTGCGCGAGCTTTAGCGGCTCAAAATACCACTGCGAAATTTCATCTTTGCCGATCGCATGGTAGCTTATGTCGTAGCCCATCCTCTCTCCTTTAATCTTTCAGATCGATCTGCGGTTGCCAATACAGCGACTTTGAAACTTTGCGAAATTTCATCGTGGCACCCAGACCATTTGAGGTGCGGTAGCTAAGCACCAGCTCGTCCTTATCGCTCTTAGGCGCGGTGATCTTGTAGCGGCTCGCCCACGCGATCTTAAAAAGCTCCTTTTGCAAAAGCGGATCTCCGTCGTGCAGCGGCACTACGTTTGCGTTTGCGCCGTTGAGCTGCACCGCGCCGATCTGCACTTCTTTAGGATAGGAGGTGAGCAAAAACACCTCGTCTCCAGCGGCGTTTCTAAGCTCGGGCGCGACGGGATTTAGATAGGTCGCCACTCCCAAATATCGATCGCCCGCGCGCACCGATTCAAATTTTTGCGTGTAAGCAAGAAACTCGTTTTTAAGCGGATCGTGGCGGGGATCGTTTGCGGAGCAGGAGTTTAAAAAAAATGCCAGCGCGGCTAGGAGCGCGCCCTTTAGCAGGTCGTTTAGCGCGCCGCTAAAATCAAATTTATTCATCGATCTTCCTTTGAAATTTTAGGCGCATTCTAACGAATTTTGCTTTTTAAAAGGCTAAATTCGCTACAATCTGCTCATCTTAAAAAGCCGGATTTTAAAAATGAAAAGACTTGCTATCGCATTTTCAGGCCCTTCCAATAGCGGCAAAACGACGCTAATTTGCAAGATCGCTAAAATTTTTATCGCAAGCGGCCTGCGGATCGCGATCGTAAAGCACGATCCTGGCGATAAGGCGCGCTTTGACGTAGAGGGCAAGGACAGCGCCAAATTTAGCGAGCTCGGCGCTGAAACCGTCGTGATGAGCCCGACGCGGACGAGCTATTTTTCGCAGCGCTGCATGCAAATCGACGAGGTCGTGCGGATGCTCGGAGATTTCGATATCCTGCTCGTAGAGGGGCTAAAGACGCTGCCGCTGCCGCGCATAAGCCTGTTTCGCGACAGGATCGATGAGGCGTATCTGCCATTTTCGGACGCGATCGCTTCAAATTTAAGCGGCGAGCAGATGGATAGGTTTTGCCGCGTAAATTTTGACATCAACGACGCTGCGGGCATTAGTGAATGGATCTTAAAAAACGCCAAAAAAATGTAAAGGAAACAGAATGCAAGAGATCGTAAAATCAATCCAAAATATCGCACTACAAATCGCCGAGGAGCTGAAATACGCGGACTTCGGCTACACAGATCATCACAACAGCACGGGCGATACGCAGCTCAAACTCGACGTAAAAAGCGACGCCATAATCGAAGCGGAATTTCGCAAAAATCCGCTCGTGCGCGCCCTAATCAGCGAGGAGAAAGATGAAATTTTGACGCTGCGAGAGGACGCGCGCCTAATCGTCGCTTACGATCCGCTCGACGGCTCAAGCTTAGTGGACGTGAATTTCGCCGTGGGCTCGATTTTCGGCATCTACGAGGACGAAATTTCGCCCGCAAGCTTAAGGGCAGCGATCTATTGCATCTACGGGCCGCGCCTTGAGATGGTCGTTTGCGAGGACGCTCCGAAGCTCTACCGCCTAAATCGCGAGGACAAATTTAGCTTCGTAAAAGATCTACGACTAAACGAAAAAGGCAAACTAAACGCCACGGGTGCGACGCAAAAGGGCTGGAGCGATCCGCACCGAAAGCTCGTGCGCACGCTGTTTGACGAGGGATACCGCCTGCGATACAGCGGCGCGATGGTAAGCGACCTGCATCAAATTTTATTAAAAGGCGGCGGACTTTTCAGCTACCCCGCTACTAGCGACCATCCGCACGGCAAGCTTCGCGTAACTTTCGAGGTTCTGCCGTTTGCGTTCATATTCGAGCGCGCGGGAGGCGCCACCAGCGACGGTGAAAACGGCTCGCTTTTACAACTAAAGATTGAAAAAATCCACCAAAGCAGCCCTTGCTTTTTCGGCTCGAAGTACGAGATCGCGAAGATGCATGAAATTTACGGCGAGAAAAACTGATGGCGGATACTGAAAGTACCACGCCGCGCGACGTTTACGACGAAATTTTAGATAAAAGCTTAGCCGCGCTGCAAGCGTGCCAAGCCGAGCACAACCTCACCAGCTGCTTGGAGTGCGAGAAGCTGCTAGATTGCGCGGTGCGCGACAAGTACGTCAAGGCGGTTTATGAGAGCATGTCGCACGGCGCGACGGGGGATTTTTCGTTTTAAATTTAGCTATTGCAATCGCGGAATTTTACGAAGCAGGCTACTTAAAGCTCTTACGGCGCAGGATTTTCACGAAGATAGCTGCGGCGCGGAATTCGCTCTGCGGCGCGTAATTTTTATAAAACGAGCTTCTAGCGTCGGATTTTCGAGAGGCCGGCCGCTTAGAGTTCTTGCGTCGCAATGTTTTGCAAAGCGAGCTTTGCGCGCAAGATCTCTGCAAACCAAGCTGCAGCGCGGAATTCGCTTTGCGGCGCAGATTTAATACGGCGGTGCGCAGGTTCTTGCTTCACAGCACGGAATTTACCCCACTGCGAAACGATAAAATTTACGGCACGATTTGGCATTGCGGTAGGGTCTACTCTGCAGCGCATCTGTTTTGCGGACCAGGTTTTGGGGCTGCCGATAAAACTTAAAATGAGGGCGTAGCTAAATTGCAGGCGCGCGGCTAAATTCAAACGCACATACGGTTAATTCGGCACGCGGATAATTGAAGCGGACAAACGTTGATCTCGGGCTCCGCGGTCGGATTTTTAAAATTTGTGGATAAAATTTTAAGATAGGCGGAACGGCGGGGTTGTATCCTTCGTTGAGTTTTTAAAATTTACGGATAAAATTTTAAGGCGCGATTTCGCTTCGCAAAATTTTATCTGCAATCATGAGCCGTTTATGAGCGCGAATACGCGAAATTACGCAAAGTAAAATTTCGGCGGGTTAAATTTTATCGCCGCGATCTTTAAATTTACGTGACTAAAACTTACCGACTTGCACGAGCCGCAGTTTTTAAAATTTACGGATAAAATTTTAAGGCGCGAAATTTCGCTTCGCAAAATTTTATCTGCGATCATAGGCTATTTATGAGTGCGGATACGCGAATGTCTGAAATTCTGCAAAGCAAAATTTCGGCGGTTTAAATTTTGCCTTGCGAAATTTAGCTCGCAAACTTAGCGACGCGGCGAGACGTCGGATTTTGCCTCGCAAAATTCTAGCCGCAAAATTTAAAGTGCAAATTTAAACTACGATCTATGCGTTAAAATTTAAAAACTAAATTTGAAGTCTAGTGAGCGGGTCCGCCGCACGAATGCTCGTATAAATTTCAAGCACATAATGCTCATATTGAAATTTTGCGACTGAGCGTGTATGTGAAGCGCTCGTTAAAATTTCAAAGCCGAGGCGCATGCAACCGCACACATTAAAAATTTTAGAGCCGAGCTCGCTACGACGCACACGTTAAAATTTTAAAGCTAAGGCGCATACGGCGGCGTTTGCGTTAAATTTAAAATCGATCGGCGGTCGCGCGGAATTTTAGGATTGATCCATTCGCGAAGCTGTGCGTCATCGATCTATTCGCAAAGCCGCGCCCATAGATTTTTTCGCAATGCCGCGTGCCGAAATTTTAGACAGATTTGGGGGATATAAACAGAGGAATGCAGCCATTCGTACAAGGGGTTTTGATGGGGCTGGGCGTTAGCGTGCCGATCGGCCCGGTAAACGTACTGATAATGTCCTACGCGCTGCGAAGCTACACCAAGGCGCTGTGCCTGGGCCTCGGCGCCATGAGCGCGGATATGCTCTATCTGGCGCTCTCGGCATTCGGGATATCGCAGTTAGCTAAAATCCCGATCGTTTTTACCTGCGTATCGGTATTTGGCGCGTGCTTTTTGCTCTACACGGCGTACAAGATCTGGCATGGTGCGGCTAGCTCGGTGCAACCTGCGAGCGTCGAGGCTTGCTCAGGCGCGGCGCTTTACGGCAAAGGCTTTTTGATAAATTTACTAAATCCATACGTCATTATGTTTTGGCTCAGCGTCTCTGCCGGCACCGCGCGAGCAGATTTCGCGCTTGCCCTTGCGGGGCTTGTAGGCGGAATTTTAGCTTGGATCACGCTTTTTCCGCTTGCGATATATCTAGCTCGCAGCAAGCTTCCAAACATAGTAGTGCGGGCATTTGCATATATCTCGGCGTTTATTTTGACATTTTTCGCACTAAAGCTTTTATACGCTATAATTTTCGCTAAAATTTAAACCAAAGGATGGCTTATGAAACCGATTGAAATTCTAAAAGAGCTCATCAAATTCCGCTCGCTCACGCCTAGCGACGACGGGGCTTTCAACTACGTCTCGATGCTGCTGGCGGACTTTAGCGAGGATAGATTCGAGCTAAACGGCGTTACGAACGTGCTTTTCTCAAAGCGCTTCTCAGACGGCCCGCATCTATGCTTTGCCGGGCACATCGACGTCGTGCCGCCGGGCGAGGGCTGGGCGAGCGATCCGTTTAAGCCGGTGGAAGCGGAGGGCTTTTTATACGGGCGCGGCGCGCAGGATATGAAAAGCGGCATCGCAGCGGCAATCTGCGCGCTAGCGGCGGCACGCGATTTTAAGGGCACGCTAAGCCTGCTGCTAACCAGCGATGAGGAGGGTGACGGCATCTACGGCACGCGCGAAATGCTCTCTAAATTGCGCGAGCAAGGTGCCCTACCCGACTTCGCAATCGTTGCGGAGCCTACATGCGAAGTGCGCTTCGGTGATACCATTAAGATCGGCCGTCGCGGCTCGATTAACGGCGTCCTCACACTCACGGGTATCGGCGGGCACGCAGCCTACCAAGATAAATGCATCAATCCTGTCCACATTTTAGCGCCGGTGCTTGCAAGCCTCGCGGGGCATGATCTGGACGCGGGTAGCGAGGATTTCGCTTCAGCTAAGATAGTCATCACCGACATTCGCGGCGGTTCGCAGGTCGTAAACGTAACACCCAAGGACGTACGCATGATGTTCAACGTCCGCGGCGGCGTAGGGCTGGGGCTAGAAGACGTGCGAGACTATGTACTAGAGTTATTTGAATTGGACGCTAAAGACGCGCTATGCAACGAAAGCGAATCCTGCGGCAAGCTAGAAATGAGCTGCACCGCACAGCTGCGAGCAGGCGCATCGCTACATCTCGCACTAAAAAGCTCCTCAAAGCCTTTTTTAACTCAGCGAAGCTCCAAAATCGTGCAAAAACTAAGCGCTAGCGTGCAGAAGATCTGTGGCGCAGCAGCCGAGCTAAACACCGCAGGCGGCACGAGCGATGCGAGATACTTCGCGGAGTTTGGCGTGGAGACGGCGGAGTTTGGCGTGCGAAACGACACGATCCATCAGATCAACGAACGAGTAGAGATTAGCGACGTCGAAAATCTAGCTAAAATTTTTAGCGATCTGATAGAAAATTTCGGCTAATTTAAGAATTTGGCAAAGCTGCGTAGATTTTCTGCGTTCTGCCAAGCTTCGCCAAATTTGCCGGGGTTTTCGCTCGTAGTTGCTTGGCAAATTTTATCTTTGCCTCGCGTCTTACGTAGGAATTTCGCTCTGCGCCGCTTTTGCTAAGAATTTTATCTGCAGCACGCTCGCCGCTTTTACAATTACTTTGCTATGCAACGTCGATTTCGCAAGAGCTTGGCCAGGACAATGCCGTTTCTGCTGGGATACCGCCCGCTTCGTGGGTTTATAGAATTTTACTTAGTCACGTTGCCGCTGAGATAATTCCGCCCTGCCTTACTACTTCTATGGAAATTTTACCCCGCTTCGGCAAGCGCAATTAAAAATTTACTTTGCCTTAATACGGCGGCGTTGAATTTTACCTTGCAGCGCGGTGACGCAGAATTATTTTTAAGCTATGCAAAATTCTACCGCAAAACCTTGCTATCCTTGCCTATCTGCGCAAAAGGATCGGCAAAATTTTGCCGCCTCGCGCGCTGCCGCACTAAATGCACGCAAGATGAAAATTTATCGAAGAACTTCAGCGCAGAATTGCGCAAGGCTAAATTTTACCGCCGCGAAAAATTTCAACCACTCATAGCAAATGTCTGCGGCGCGATAAATTCCAAATTAGAGCTTCAAGCAGGCTTCGCTTCTTTCAAAATTTTAACTGCCTTGGTCGCCACAAAACTAGAAACTTACAAAATCGCTTTATGAAATTTCGCAGCATCGCGCGGTAAAATTTTAAAATAAACGCCTGAGCGGCAAGGCAGAATTTAACGGAATTTTACTTGCCAAATTTGGCTAAGCTTTCTCTTTCGAAGTTTAGCAGCCACGCTTTGGTCGCTACGCCGCCCGCGCCGCTGTATCCGCCGAGCCCGCCCGCAGCTACGACGCGGTGGCACGGCACGATGATGGGGATTTTGTTTTTGCCGTTTGCGCTACCTACTGCGCGGCTTGCGCGCGGTCTGCCGATAGCCGCAGCTAGCTCGCCGTATGTCATGACCTCGCCGTAAGGGATCTCTAAAAGCGCGCTCCACACGGACTTTTGAAACTGCGTGCCATTTTGGCTCAGTTTAACGCTAAAGTTTTCAAGCTCGCCCCTAAAATAGGCGCTAAGCTCGTCGGTGCAAAGAGCCAAATTCTTTCTTAAATCGCTAAGCCTTAAATCGCGTCCTTTATCATCCACAGCACACACAAAGCCGAATTTAAGCTCTGCGTCGTGCTTTTTAAAGATCTCATCATTTGGCCCGCAGACAGAGCTTTTGACCCAGTCGATACTGCAGATCCCGATCTCGTCATCACAAATTTCAAGCATTCCAATAGGCGAATTAAAAAAGGCTTTTTGCATCTCAATCCTTTCAAATTTTTACTGGTTTGATCAAAAAAATTTTAAAAAGCGCTTGTTGCGGTGCAAGCTAAAGCTCGAAAACGATGGAATTTCATGCGGTAACGCGAATTTTTTAAAATTTACACGCGAGGCGCCGCAAAGCCTCTACTCAAACCGTACGATGTTTACTAAAACCCCGTCGAAAACGTCTTGCTTAAAAAGCTTGATCTCGCGCACGATATCTGCGTTATCATCGTCGATGACGCCGTTTTTAACGAGGCTGTCCTCGATGAGCTTAAATATAAAGGCGTGGTTGCTGACGTCAGAGATACCGCTTTTAAAGCCCATTTCAAGGCGCACCGGCACGCCTATGTGCACGCCGCGCAGGTCCTTGGCGATGTAAAGATCAGCGATCGTGCGCACCATCTTTTTCGCCATTTGGTAGCTCGCCGTGGACGACAAAATATCATTAAGACCGAAATTCTCCATCAAAAGCGGAATGCGAACGCGCGCCAAAACCCCTTCGCCCGGCTCGCTCGCACTCTTTTTCAAAAACGAAATTTTAATCCTATGCGCGATGCCTATGAAACGCGGCTTAAGCTCAATGAGCCTAGCTCTAGGCGCTTGCGGCAGCGAGATAGGACGCGAAGCGCTTGCAATAGGCAGAGCCTGCGGACGCTCTCTAAGGCTCGAGCGCTCTTTCGTAGGCGCTTTGCGCGCAGGTTTATCATAAAAATTTACTGGCTTGGCCGCAAAAGTTGATTCGCTCCCAAAAGCTGCAGACGCAGGCTCATCACCAAGCGCCCCCTTCGCCATAGAAGAAGCAAACGTAGAATTCTCACCCGTTAACTCAGGCTGCGCGGATTGCTCAAATTCGGGCACAAATTTATTTCCCGCTTGCGGCGGCAAATTTAAAGGATGTCGCTCTTGTGCGGAGCTTTTCTGTGCTAAATTTTGCTCGTCGGAATTTTCGGGCGCGTAATTTTGCCCTTTTGCCAAAAACGCGGAATTCTCACCAACGCAATTCTCATCTTGAGGCGTAAATTCCGAGGCATTTTCTAAGGCAAAATTTGCGGCGCGGCGGCCAGCGAAATTAGCGCTTTGCCCCTTGGAAAACTCGGAGCCTTGAGGCTTGCAATCATTTGCGCACTTTATATCAAGCGCAGAATTTGCGAAAGTGGAATTTTTTGATGCAGAGCTTTGCGCCGTAGAATTTTTACTTCGTAAGTCCGCGCCCTGCTCTGCTACAAACGAATTTTCAGCTGCAAAATTCTCCGCTTGCGCCATAAAATTAGAATTTTGCGCCCCAAATACGGAATCTTTCACGAGCGCAGAGCTTTGCGCGGAAATAAAATTTCGCGATGCAGGAATCAAGCTTTGCTCTTTGGCAGAATTCGCAGGCGCAGAGCTTTGCGGCATAAATTTTTCACTCCTCGCATTTGCGCTCTCTTCGAAACTAGCGGCGAGCCCCACGCTCATATCATCCTGCGCAGCATCATTTTGCGAAATTAAATTCTCGCACGCCGTATCCCACGCGGTATCTACGCAAAATTCCGCCCGAGCCGCACCATAAAATTCTGCTTGCGAAACATCTTGAAATTCTGCCTGCGAAGTAAAATCTTGCGCGTTATGAGCGCTGCGCGCAGAAAAATCTCGCTCGCCGCGCCTTGCATTTGTAGTATACGAAGTCTTTGCCAAGCTGTCGCCAGCCTCGGGCGAAACTGCGCTTAAATCTCCTTCGCAAAAGCTACCAAAATCGCAGACGCCGTCAAACTCCGCATAACCATAACCATCCGCTGCGCGAAGACGATCTGCGCGGGCTTTCTTTTTGGGCGTAGAAGAGAGCGTGAGCCTGCCTGCAAGCTCGCGTCCGCCGGAGTTTAAAATCCCAAAAATTCTAGCTCTAAAGCGTTCGAACTGCTCGCCACTGAGCGAAATTTTGTCGTTTAGGCTCTGCACGCCGAAGTCTGCGGCGGTAAAATTTACGATCGCTCCGTCCCTACTCGCGACGCGCACGCGACCTTTGACCGAGCCTTTTAGCTTAAAATCGCTGCCTGCGAGAATTTTTTTCATTAATTCCTTCGGATTGTAGGACATTTTAGCGCTCGCCAAAAACCACTTCATTAAATTTAGCGACGAAGCTTAGCGGATTGACGCTCACGCCGTTGATCGCGATGCCGAAGTGCAGATGTGGACCGCTAACTCTACCACTCTCGCCCGAAAGTGCTATTTCATCGCCTTTGCGAACGCGATCGCCAAGCGCCACTTTGATCTCGCTTAGATGATAGTACTGCGAATAGATACCACCGCCGTGATCGATCACGACCGAACCACCGGCGTAGTAGCGGTCTTTGGCGATGACTACGACCCCGTCGTTGGCAGCGCGCACCGCAGTGCCTACCGCGGCACGATAATCGGTGCCGCTGTGATAGCTTTTAAGCTCGCCATTAAAGGTGCGGGCATTGCCGAATGCAGAGGTTATTTTGGAGTTTAAAGGCAGCTCAAACGGCGTGGAAAAAAGATAGCGCGGCGTGGTAATCGCATAGATCGCGTTGGCTTCGTTGAGCTCTTTTTTGATACGCGCGGCGGCTTCTTTGGGCGGTTTAACCTTGCCCGGCGCGACGCTTAGAGCCTCTTTTTTATACTCGCCCTTTTTCAAAGCGACGATCTGCTCGCGGATGCCGCTTTGATCTACTATCCGCAGCGCGAAATCTCCCTTAGCGCGGTAGTTCGCCGCCAAAACGGCGATTTTATCGCTAGAATTTGGCGCCTCGATAAGGGGGATTTTCTTTGAGCCAAAGCTCAACTCGGTCGTGTTTTTATCTAATTTTAAGATAATAACGTCACCATTTACTATGTCTAAAGCGAAAATTTTGATCGCCAAAAGTGCAAAAATAGCTAGAAATTTCATAAATTTTCCAAAATTCGTTATTTTTCATCAATTTTTTGTTAAAAATTAGCTAAAACAAATGAAATTGCTGTTATAATAACGAAAATTCAATTTTAAAAGGATTAAATGATGAAAAAGTTTTTGCTTCTAGCATCTGTTGCACTTTGCGGTCTTTTGCACGCGGACGTCGTGGCAAATCAAGAGGTTATAGCGGCGACTAACGTCGTTAGATCTTTCGTAGCGGCTAATAACTTCGGCACCGATGAGCGCTATCTAACCAGCGCTAAAGCCGTCGCAATACTAACCGACGTAAAACGTTTAGCTGCGGGCGCATCGCTACAATACGGCGATGGAATTTTTAGCGTCAAAGGCGAGAACGGCGAGTGGAGTTCGCCGATTTTTATCAAATATAAAGGCTACGGCGTGGGCTTGCAAGCAGGCTACGAGACGAGCGACATCGTGATGATCTTCCATACTACGAAGTCATATCAAGACATTTTTACTGGCACAGACACCCTTGAGATCAATGTAGGTGCTGCAGCAGGCGGCGTAGGTAGAAGAACAGGCCGCGCAACCGATCTGCCTGATATTTCTGCATGGATGGTAAGCCCGGGCGAGCAAACAGGCGTCTACCTAGGCGTATCGATTGACAACGGCAGAATCACTATCGACGATCAACTAACTAACGACTTCTATGAGAGAATTTACGACTACGAGGACATCTTAAATGACTCTCCGCGCGCGAATAAATACGCAAAAAGATGGAAAGAAGTGATGAGGAAGTATTTTACAAACGGCGAGAAATACGGCGCTAGCAGCAGTGCGGCGATACCTGTAAATCACGTGCAGAAAAAATATCCTGACGGTAAGCCGATCATCTCAAACCGCTCTCCTAGAACTCATGCTAAGGCTACGCGAAGCAAAAAGGCTAAAAAAGCAAAATAAATTATCGAGTTAAGCCCCGCTTATGGGGCTTCTTGTTTTGGACTTTGCGTTGAGTTTGCGCAAGAGCGCCTAGATGTGAAATCGAAGCGCATAGGTTATTTTAAAAAGATTTATTGGTTCTTTACTAAAGTATTTTATTTAATTTTTATGAGTTATTAGATATATAAAGACCGAATAAAATTTTATGAAATTTAACGAAATTTTTATAAAATTTAATCAGTTTTTTATATTTTTATCACTACAATTATAGTTCTTGTCTCGTTAGCTCAGTTGGTAGAGCATCTGACTCTTAATCAGGCGGCCGTAGGTTCGAATCCTACACGGGACACCATCTATCAAATTTTCCCCCTATTTTTAGTTTTTTGATTTTTTTAAAA
>NZ_CALIJF010000273.1 GCF_938018035.1 uncultured Campylobacter sp.
GCCGTTTGAGCTGCCGCAATGCACGTTTTACGCGCGCGATACGCAGTGGCTGATGAGATTTGCCGAGGGTGCGCTTGATATTTGCGATCCTTTCGGCATCGGGGTGATTTTCGAGGGCGAAAGACCGCTGCGCATGGAAAATTTAGAGCTTTGCTAGCTGCGGTAAAATGCTAAATTTAAAGGCGGACGGGAATTTTAATGCTTTGCCGGGTTTGAAATTTTTCGGCTTTTCGCGAATGTAACGCGGTAAATTTTAAAATTTAACCGCAAGGTGCGACATCAAAAAGACGCGGCGCCGAATTTAATATAATCTCTAAAATTTAAACGCTTAAAAAGAGCGAGCCGTGAGCGAAAAATTTCAAGCCGAGATGAAAGAGTTAGACGAAAAATTCGCCGCAATACCGGAGAATTTAAAGAAGCGATACGGCAAACAGAGACTAATTAGGTGCTCTAGTATGGTATTTTTAGCGCTTTTGTTCGGCATTGCATCGGTAGCTTCGCGACTTATTTCTTACGTGGATATTCAGATGCCCGAGCCCTTTTTGTTTTGTGTGGCGGTAGTTTTATCCATTTGTTTGACGGCATTTTGTTTAAAGTGCTACAAGACAAAAAAATACAGCAGCTTTTTCATAAAAAATCAAGATGCCAGTTTGACGATTTTTACTTTTGAGAATACGGCTAGCTTAGTCTTGATTTATTTCCCACTTTGCTATTTCTATCTTCGGCAATGGGAGGTTCGCGAGATGAGTTAAGCGGCACCGGCACTTTATACGGAATCTTTATAGCCCCGATTTGCATATTAGTTTTTCTTTTATGCTATTTTTTCAACCGAAGCACCTATATTCCAAAAGACGATAAATTATGCTAAATTTCGATGAGGTGAAAGCTGCGAAACCTTATAAAAGAGCTGCAAAGATGGCGTTAAGCGGCGGGTTTGGACGAATGTTTAAATTTGGCTTATCGTAACTTAATACCCCTTGTATTTGCATTAAAGTTTTGTTGAGCCAAATTTTTATATACTTACTTAAGGGATCGGCGCTAAAATAAGAATATTTAAATTAAAAGGTCGGTGTGAAAGCAATTAGGAATTTTTATGAATGGCTAAGCATTTGGGATAAGATAAAGATTTGCTTTTGCTTAATATTGGTCGCTTACGCATGGTATTATATAGTCGCTTTGTCTAATCCAAAAAATTTAAGTGATCTCAAAATCACAGATGGCATAGTAACAGGTTTTACTAGCGATTCCGCGTTAAGGGGAGGAAGCTGGTGGTTATTGCAATTTTATGATAGCGAAAGAAAAGCCGTAGAGAAGGTTTCCTTGGGACTAAATTATAAAGGGATAGATGAATTTTATATATATGACAAACAAAGAAATATACTACGTTTTGATCTTTTGCAAGATCGCAAAGTTAGGATTTGGTATTCTGAATTCCCCTTTCCGTTTAAAACGAAAACGGCTTATCAAATTCTTATTTTAGACGATAATTTAGGCGAACGAGAAAGCATAAAAGGGAATAGATATTTTATGAGATTTGCGGATAGAGGATATTATATTACACCGAAGAAATGGTTTATGCTAGCAATGTCTCATATGGTTTTAATTTTTATTGTTTTGGATACCATATCAAAATTTAAAAGAGAAAATTGTGACAAGCTTTAATTCATTGACGGATTAGGTACGGTAAGGGCTCGCGCAAATCTAGCGCATAAATTTCGCCCTTAAATCGTGTAAATTTCACGCTCTGTTCGACGGAATTTCACGCGCAAATTTCACGACATTTCGGGCTTTGCAGCTTACAGCTTCCTAAGCTTCGCGATCTCATCGCGTAGCGCCGCGGCCTTTTCAAACTCCAGAGCGGCTGCGGCTTCGAGCATCTGCTTGCGGAGCTCCTTTACGATCTTGGCGCGCTCGGCGGCCGGCATCTTCTCTAAATTGGCACCCTTTCTTAAAATTTCGGTGCCGTCCTCGATCTTTAGGCTTTCTTCGATATTACGGCTCGCAGAATGCGGCGTTATGCCGTGGGCGCGGTTGTATTCATCTTGAAATTTACGGCGCTTTTGGGTGATGTCGATCGCCTCTTGCATCGAGGCGGTGATCTTTTTGCAAAACATCACGACCTGCCCATGCACGTTTCGCGCGGCTCGCCCCATCGTCTGAATTAGGCTCGTGCGCGAACGCAAAAAGCCCTCCTTATCGGCATCCATGATCGCTATTAGGCTTACTTCGGGCAGATCGAGCCCCTCGCGGAGCAAATTTATACCGATTAGCATATCGTATTCGCCGCTGCGTAGGCCGCGGATGAGCTCGTTGCGCTCGATCGCATCTACGTCTGAGTGCATATATTTGACCTTAAGCCCAAGCTCCAGATAGTATTTGCTCAGCTCCTCCGCCATCTTTTTGGTTAGCACGGTTACTAAGATCCGCTCGCCGCGCGCAATGACCTCCTTTGCCATATCGTGTAAAATTTCGACCTGGTTGTCGCTGTCTTTTAAGATAATCTGCGGATCGAGTAGCCCCGTCGGGCGCAGTATCTGCTCATATACGGCGCCGCGGCTAAGATCCAGTTCGTAATCGTTGGGCGTTGCGGAGACGAATAGAAATTTAGCCTTTTTATTGATAAACTCATCAAACATCAGTGGGCGGTTATCAAGTGCGCTAGGCAAGCGGAAGCCGTACTGCACGAGCGTCTCCTTACGGCTGCGATCTCCTGCAAACATACCGCGAAACTGCGGCAAGCTCACGTGGCTTTCATCGACGATGACGAGATAGTCCTTGCCCTTGCTCTCGTAGTAATCAAAGAGCGAATAGGGCGTCTCGCCCGGCTTTTGACCGGTCAGATAGCGCGCGTAGTTTTCGATCCCCTTGCACATCCCCGTAGCGCCCAGCATCTCAAGGTCAAATTCCACGCGCCCTTTCAGCCGCTGCGCCTCGACGAGCTTGCCCGCGTCCTCGAAAAATTTTAGCCTTTGTTCAAGCTCCTCCTCGATCCCTTTGATCGTCGATTTCAGGCGTTGCTCGCCCACGATGAACTGGCTCGTCGGGTAGAGAATAAATTTTTTGACGCTCTGCGTCTTTTTGTTTTCGAGCACGTCCAGATGATACATCGCCTCTATCTCGTCGCCGAAAAACTCGATCCTAAACGCCTCGTCGTTAAAATACGCGGGATAGATGTCGATTACGTCGCCGTTTACGCGAAAATTCCCGCGATCAAAAAAATCGTCGTTGCGTTTGTAGCCCATATCGACGAGCTTGCGAAGTAAAAATTTAGTGCTAAATTTTGATCCAATCTCAAAAAACAGTACCATGCCTTTGTATTCGGCGGGATCGCCCAGGCCGTAGTTTGCCGAAACCGACGCCACGGTGATGACGTCATCAAAGCTCAGCAGGCTCGCAGTGGCACTTAGCCGCAAGCGCTCGAGCTCTTGGTTTACGTCGCTGTCCTTTTCGATGAAAAGATCCTGCCTGGGGATGTAGGCCTCGGGCTGATAATAATCGTAGTAGCTGATGAAATACTCGACGTGATTTTGCGGGAAAAAGCCCTTAAATTCGCTATAAAGCTGCGCCGCGAGGGATTTGTTATGCGTCATTACGAGTGCGGGAATTCCAAGGCGCTTGATGATATTTGCCATGGTAAATGTTTTACCCGAGCCGGTAACGCCGAGAAGGGTTTGGTATTTGTTGCCGCTTTGAAAGCCCGCGACGATGCCTTCGATCGCTTTTTCTTGATCCTCGCTCGGAGAGAATTTGCTCTCGATTTTAAAATTTTGCAAAATTTTTCCTTTTTTAAAGCCAAAATTGGGTAATATTTTTATTTAAATTATATCAGAAAAGGCGAAATAATGGAATCAATCTTTGACGAAGAGAAAAAGGTCGAGGGCTTAAGCAATAAAGTAGCTGAGCTGATTAGACGATACACCGAGGCTAGAGACGAGAACGAAAAGCTACGCACCGAGCTAGCGACGGTCAAGGCGCAAAACGAGGCTTTGGGAATGCAGCTTGGCACGCTTGAAAACGATCTGGCGTATCGCAAGATGAGTGATGAGGATCTAAGCAAGCAGATCGACGATATTTTGGCAGGCGATAATTTAGGCGAGAAATGAAAGAAATTTCCGTTCAGCTGACGAGTAAGTCTTTGACGAAAAAATACGCGATAAGCCTGGATGATGACTTTGCAAAGGTCTTCGGCAGGGACTGGCGGATTTTAACTCGTGGCAGCGATCATCTGGATGCGGGCGAACTGCTTGAAGCCTATATCCAAAAAAGCTATGAAAATTTTATGCTTAATAAAAAAATAGATGCCTTGGTAAAGGACATCGACGAAGGAGTAAAATGATGAAAATGAGAAAAGGTGCGGCAGTAGGCGGCGGCGTAAGCGGGATAATATTTTTAGCTATTATAATCTTCGTGATAGTAAAAATAATATATCCTAAATTAAGCGGTGCTAAGGATGAGGTTTTAGTAAAAGCTTATGCAGTCGAGCTTGAAGGCGTATTTAAAGATATACAACGCGACTACTTAAATCAAGGAAATTTTCGCGAGCTAAAGAGCATGACGGGTTCCAGACAGTTTAGTGATAGCGATCTGGCACGTAGCTTAGCAGTCAATCAAAGCTTTACCTACGGCGTAGGACCGAAACTCAAAAACGATATGATCTTTTGCGCGACGATCACCTTGCGTCAAGATAGTGATGGCTATTTCTTCACAACCGAGAACATCAACCGCAACAGGGAGCGCTGCGAAGCATTTCATAAAGATACGACCTATATGAAGCTAAATGGCTTTAGGATAGGCAAATAATTTTTAAAATTTAATCGCGCTACTGCTATGGATTCGTAAAGCATCCGTGCAGCATAAGCGCGATAGTACTAGTGAAGTGCGTAGCCGTGCATCGGCTCGCACCTCGTGCCAAAAACATGCTAATATTTCAAGAATTCATCTTTATAGGTATTTTTTTAAAATTTAGCTTTAAAATCGGCATTTTTGCATTTATATTGACAGCTTATCGGCTAAAATTTTAATCATATTTTAGTTTATAATTCATAGCGGTCGTGATTTATGCCATTGCGGTTAAATTTATAAGATAGGTGCTTTTAAGCTAGATTCCTCGCACGACGGCGATGTGAGCTGTGGCTGGATCTGCGAAAAGCGCCTTATAAAATAAGCGTATTAAAGCAAAATATCAAGATCATCTTAAATTTATGAAATTTATACCCCGAAAATGCGCGGAATTTCATCGGCGCGGGCTTGGGCGCGGGTTTTAAAAGTCTTTCATAGAATTTTATCGCTGATTCTCAACCGCCGATTTGATCCATCTGCGTAAGTAATCTAACTGCTGCGGCGTATGGAACCAATGCTCGCCGTTTTTCATAACGCTTAAGTCGCAGTCGAACTTCTGCGCGAAATTTCTAACGATACAAAGAGGCGTCATATCGTCGTTTTCTGCATATAGAATTCTACTGGGCGTTTCCCACTTAGTGATCGGATTGTTCAAAACAAAACTCCAATATTCCCAAAAAAGCGGTTGCCCGACATGAGTCAAAATCATCCGCTCTTGCTTCAATCTCTCCTCGCTAACGCCGGCCCTACGCATAATATTTGAAATAACGTATTTCATATCAAGTATCGGCGAGACGAAGAGGCAGTCGCTAAGCTTTTCGTCGCGGAAGCTTTGCAGGCCGAGCCATGCCCCTAGGCTAACGGCAAACAGCGCGACCTCGTCCCAGCGCTTCTTTGCATACGATAAAATTTCGCGAAATTCAAAAATAGTGTGCCGCGGATCGCAAGAAGCGGGCTCGTGCCGCCTCTGTCCGTGCCCAGGCAGGTCAAAGCTAATTACCTGCCAGCCTTGCTCGCAAACGACGGAAGCCAAAAGCTCCGCATCATCTTTGCTTCCGCCTTGCCCGTGAGCGTAGATATAAACCTTTTTCGAGCAGCTCCCCCAAACGGCGGCGGGAACGCCACGTATCTCAATCGCGCTCTTTTGCATTTTTCGTTCCTTTAAATTTTTGCGCTAATACCCGCATTTTGCGGCAATGCTACAAGAAAAACCATAAATATTGCTGGAATTTAATAGCACGCCCCGCTAGACTGCCTGCGATTAGCGATAAATTTTAAAATTTTACGCGCGAGCTGCGCCTGCCGCTTAAAATTTAGCCGCACGAAATTTAAGTGGCATGATTTTGATTCTTGCAGCGCAATTAAATTTTTATGTCGTAGAATTCTACAGGCTGCGAAATTTAAAATTTAAGGCCACGCAAATTTTATCGCGACTCGTGCAAAATTTTAAAATTTACGTATGCTTTATTTGCAGGCTACGCTAGCCGCGAATAAATACCGCTAAATTTTAATTACAAGCGGGCTCGCGCCTCAGAATTTAAAATTTGCGCTAATTCATAAGCCGCGCTCAAGATGCGGCTTTTAAAATTTCGGTGCTTGATAGCGCCCGCAATCGCGCTGTGTTTGCCATGAGCACATACAAAAAGCTTAAAAAATCAATCCCGCGGCACCGAGCTTGACCCCCAAAGAGATAACTATCAAAACCCCGAGCCCCGCGAAAAAGCCCGCCAGCACGTCATCCAGCATCACGCCGAGCCCGCCCTTTACGTCGCGATCCACGCGCCCGATGATCGAGGGTTTGCAGATGTCAAACGCCCTGAAAAACAGCAGCGCCAAAATCATCGCGACGATCGATATCCTGCTACTCTCAAAGCCTGCGATCAGCTCCCGCAGCGGCAGCGAAAAGATCTCGCCCGCGGGCGCGGCGACGCACATCGCAATCCACACCCCCACTACCTCGTCGATGACGATCTCGCTGTTATCGTGCGAGCAGGTCCGCTTCTCGTAATCGCTTACGATCTTAAGCGAGACGAAAAAGACGAGGCCGGCGCATAAAAACAGCGTTACCTCGCCCGCCAGCATCAAAATCGCAAGACCTACTATCCAGCCGGCGATGCTGCCCCATGTGCCGGGCGCGGGTTTTAGTAGCCCTGCGCCAAAAAATGTAACGAAAATTTTATCCATAATTGTCCTTTTAAATTTTGCTTTTTAAAATTTTACCACTTATTTTAATTAGAGCATCTGCTCGCGCGAAAATTTTAAATTTCGTTCGTGCGTGCTAGGAAATTTTAAATTTCATTCGTGCATGTAGAATTAATTTGCCCGCCCGCACGAAATCAGTTCTACCCGCTCGTCACAAAAATTTCGCTCACTAACGTAGGAATTTTAAAATTTTAATCATTTGCGTAAAAATTTTAAAATTTTGCTCGCTCCACGCGGAAATTTTAAACCCACTCAAGATGCGAAGAGCGTTCTGTGTGTGCGGGCAGCTGTCGAGCCGCACGCCGAGTTTTATGCGCCGCAGCTTACTGCAACCGCCTAGCTTTTTAAATTTAAGCTCACTCGTCGAAAGCTTAAATTTTAAATCCGCTTCGCCACAAAATTTTACGCCAAATCTGCGTCTGCCGCTCTTTATTCTATAAAATTCCGCGCAGTCCTTTCTTTCTGCACTATGAAATTTTACTTTATGCCTAGTCGCCGTAAATTCTAACGCCGCGAAATTTTACCCTCTGCCTAGCTTCCGCAAATTCCACGTCATTTTTGCGTTGCGCCTTCAAACGCTACGTCTTTAGCGCGCTGGTTTGGTACAGCTGCATAAGCTGCTCGTAAAACTCGCTCTCGCCGTGGCTCTGTAAGATCCCGCTGTTTGGAAAAAGCTCGTCGTAGAGCTTTTGCAGATCTGAAAACCGCGCGGGAAAGAGCTCGCTTAAAATCATCGCCGAGATCTCTTTACGCATAAAAATCGCGGGCGGCAAGATCCCCGCGCGCAGCAGTGCCTTGAGATTTTGCGTGCGATAATGCACGTGATGATGAGCGCCGTGAGGGCAGTTTTTGGTGCTTACGAGCACCTTACACTTCTCGCAATAGACGTATTCGGGCATCAGCAAAATCTCGATTTCGCCGCGCTTTTGATACTCGTCTAGCACCGAATGCACGCCGCCACCTTCGAAAAATAGCTCCATATTTGCGTGATTTTGCCCAAAAATTATTTTGTTTATACCTAAATTTTTTGCGATCGCGCATTGCAGGGCGGGCTTGTCGTCAAAAATCGCAAGCGAGCCCAGATCGATCATCATGGCGCGTTGCGCAACCAAAAAATTTTGCAGTAAATACCTTAGCGTTTTTTTGCGTAGCTCGTAGGGCAGGGCATCCGCGCTGCTCGTGCCGGTTAAAAAAATCACCACGAAATCCGCCTTATCGATCATATGCCTAATCAGCCGCTCATGCACGCGGTGGATCGGATCGGCGCAGGTAAAAAACGCTGAAATTTTAGGCGCGGCAAGCGAGCTTGCGACTTTTTTTATGTGCGCGATTTGCTCTGCAAGACCATTTTTTAGCAGCGTGATGCGCCCCTGCACCGCAGTTTGCTCTGCGTATGCGTTTTGAAACACCGAGTCTGCGACCTCGCTTGCGCTTGGAGCATAAACGTCGCTAACGCTTATGCGCGCGACAAGCTCGCAAGAGGCGGGATTTGCAGCGGGATTTTTGATGAAATTTTCGGTATAATTTGAGATAAAATTTCCCGCCGAATTTGCTACGGATTTTACATCTGCGCTGCAAACTCGATTGATCGCAGAATTTTCGGCAAAGCTCCGCGCGGAATTTACCGCAGAATTTTCGCTGGAGCTTTTCGCCAAATCCAAAGTAGTGTTTTTCGCAGATTTTGTATCTGCGCTGCAAGTAAAAGTTTGATCATAGCTCGCAGCAAGACTTTCTATATGGTCTAAGCCCTCGCTTGTGGCGTTTATAGCGCTTTGCGCACTTGTAGTGCGCGCGAAACCTACGCCGCTTTTTGCAAAATTCTGCTCGTTTTGCGTTGCGGCAGAAACCTCATCCTGCAAGTTGAGCGATCCTTTAGCTGGCAAATATGCGCCGTTCTCGCTGCTAAGCGAATTTTTGGTGCGTTCAGCTATGCCGTCTTTGCTGAGATAAAGCTCCAAAATATCGCCTTTTTTTGCGCCCGCGCAGGAAAAAACGAAATTTATGCCGCATACGCTTAGCTCGCTTGGGCGCAGTAGCTCGCAGCTCTTGCCGAAAGCGCCGTTTGCGAGCAGGCTCAAGACGTTTAGGTCGGAGCGCGAGATCACTATCTTGCGGATTTGCGTTGCGCTATTATTTGCGCCTTTGCTCTCGCTTCCGGCTTGCTCTGCTTTTAAATTTCTTGCCGCGCCCTTAGCTCGCGCCTCGTCTTTTCTGGCATTGCTCGTCTTTGACATTTTTAAATTCCGCATCGTTTTTAAATCACGCTTTGCTTTTGAGTTCTGTGATGCTTTTAAATTTTGCTTCGCTTCTAAATTCTGCGCCGCGTCACTCGAAGCTATTGCGACGTTTAGAGTTTTTGTGCCGCTTAAAATTCCTTCGCTTTCAAGCGATTTTATTTCGTTTAAATTGCCGGTATCGCGTGAAATTTCTGTCCCGTCTGCGATCCATGCCGAGCGCGCGCGGCTATTTTTTTCTTGCGATGCCATATTTTTTCCTTTTCTCCCAAAGCGATTTTCGAGAAATCCCAAGTGCCGCCGCCAGATCGGAGTCGAAATACTCGTCTTGGTGCGCTACGATCGTGAGCTTTACGTATTCTTCGATGCTTAAAATTTCACTGCGTTCTTTGTTGCTGCCAAGCGTAATTTCGTCGTTAAAGCCCTTTTGCGCGCCGATGGATCCGGCGATTACACGCATGGATTTGGTTTTGCTTAGAAATTTTTCCTTCTGTGCGCCGCTTAGGCTATCAAAATCTGGTGCGTAAAAAATCTCCGCGCCGCGTTCTAGCAGCTCAGGGCTTTGCGCGGATAGAATTTTAAGGCGCGATTTTAGCGCAAGCGCGATCTTAAATACCGCCGCAGCTCGCGCTGCCGCATCACCGCGCAAAAGAAGCGGGAATTTTATCTGCGCTAAACGCGCGGACGGTATTTCGCACGAAAGGGAGGCTTCTTTAAGCAGTGCTTCGTAGGCTTCGTTTTGCGATTTTAGCGAGCGAAACTGCGCGTAGTGCTCGATCTTTTTGATGAGCTCCTCTATCATAAAAGGCTTTTGGATATAATCCGTCGCGCCCGCTTTTACGGGGTTTAGCACCGTTTCGCTATCAACGTAGGCGACCATCAAAATTATGATCGAGCGCCTAAATTTCTCGATCAGCGGATAAAAGCTCGCGCCGCTCCAGCTCGTAGAGAGTAGCACCGCCTCAAACTCCTCCGCAAGGCCCGCCGCGGCTGCTAAACTCGCCGCGTTAGTGCATTCATGCCCCAGCGCGCCGAGCTTGTTTGCGATACTTTGGGCAAGATAGCTTTCGCTCTCGATTATTAAAATTTTCATACGTCCTGCGCCTTTGTTGCGTGCTTTTGCCAGTCGTAAAATTTTAAATTTACCGCAGCCTGCGCGGCGATGCCTTCGCTTCTGCCCGTAAATCCCAGCCCTTCGGTCGTGGTCGCTTTGACATTGACGCGCGCGCAGTTTAAAATTTCGCTTAAAACCTCCTGCATC
>NZ_CALIJF010000274.1 GCF_938018035.1 uncultured Campylobacter sp.
TAATATCGTACAGATCCTGCCCTTGCTTCATTAAATTTAGATCAAAATCAGGCTTTATCTCAAAGAATTCCAAAACCTGATCGAGCATCTGTCTGTGCTGCGCCGTGACGCAAACCTTCACTTCAAATTCCGCGCGCTTTTGAAATTCCTTTATCAACAGAGCCATCTTAATGGCCTCTGGGCGCGTTCCAAATACTATTAAAATTTTTCTTTTCGTCATAAACTCCCCTAAATATCGGTTTTTTAACCAAATTTATCGCCGTAATTTTAATTAAATTTTGCTATATCGGCGCTTAACCAAATAAAATGACACCATTTACATTGCATATAGCTTTAAAATTTAGATCTAATTTATATTTTAGCTTTTAGTAGATACAAATCCTCTAACAGTTTTTATAATATACCCTATCTTCTCATCACTCATACCGGGATATACGCCGACCCAGAAACTATCCTTCATTATCTTATCGGTATTTTTTAACTCGCCTGAAATTTTATAATCGACTCCGAGTTTAAGGTCTGCAAATAGCGGATGCTTGATCATATTGCCTGCAAATAAATTTCTTGTTTGCACACCCGCCTTCTCTAGATGCTCGCTAAGCTCATTTCTACTAAATTTTGCCCCGTCCGCAACCGTCATCATAAAGCCGAACCAGCTAGGCTCAGAATGCGGCTGGGTTTTAACCAAAATGAGCTCCTTTATATCTTTTAACCCATCGTAAAGCTTTTTAAAATTCTGCCTACGACGCTGCACGAAACTAGGGAATTTCTCTATCTGCGCACAACCCACAGCAGCTTGCATATCGGAGGTTTTTAAATTAAATCCGAAGTGCGAATAAACGTATTTATGATCATATCCAAGCGGTAGCTCACCAAATTTCTGCGAAAAGCGCTTACCACAGGTATTATCCACGCCGCTCTCACACCAGCAGTCGCGCCCCCAATCGCGCATACTTAGCATAATTTTTTTAAGCAGCGGATTGTTTGTGTATGTAGCGCCGCCCTCACCCATCGTCATGTGGTGCGGCGGATAGAAGCTGCTAGTGCCTATATCTCCCCATGTGCCGGTCGGCTTACCCTCATACAGCGAGCCTAGCGCGTCGCAGTTATCCTCGATAAGCCACAAGCCGTGCTTATCGCAAAATTCCTTTACGACTTTTATATTAAAAGGATTTCCCAAAGTGTGAGCCACCATAACCGCTTTTGTTTTTAGGCTAAGCGCAAGCTCAAGCTTTGTGTGATCTATATTAAAATACTCAAGTTCCATATCGACAAAAACAGGAACGGCACCGTATTGCACGATAGGCGCAACCGTCGTAGGAAAGCCCGCCGCGACAGTTATGACTTCGTCGCCCTTTTTTATGCGGCGTTCTTTTAGAAGCGACGAAGTGAGCGCGAAAAACGCAAGCAGATTCGCGCTGCTTCCGCTATTTACCAAAAACGCCCATCTAACGCCAAGCATTTTGGCAAATTCCTTTTCAAATTTTTTAGAATATGCGCCGTATGTAAGCCAGAAATCAAGCGAGCTATCTACCAAATTTATCATCTCACGTTCGTCAAAAACCCTACCTGCGTAATTTACACGACTCTTGCCCGGCTCAAATTTAGCGTGCTGCGCCAGCTCATGAACCAATTTATAATACTCTTTCGTCTTTTCTAAAATTTCAGCTTTTAATTCCTGTGGCGTCATTTTTTACCTTTCCAAATTTCATTGATTTTTCTCAAATATGGGTCTTTTTTAATCGTCTCTAAATCTAAGTTGGCAAAATTTTGCTTAAAATATTTGCGAATTTTGCCGATCGCTTCTGAATGCGGCGTGAGCTTAAACCTGCCTCCCATCTCGGATTTTAACAGGCTAT
>NZ_CALIJF010000275.1 GCF_938018035.1 uncultured Campylobacter sp.
CGTGGGGCACTTTTTACTCCGAAATATCTTATATTTTGAGGTTTTTTATATCTTATTGGCTCTTCTAAAAAATACCAAGAGGCACATTTTTTACCCTTAAAATATTCGTCGAATTCCTCTTTAGTAATTCCCGAGCAGTCCAAATAGCAAGCCCATACCGCCTCTTTGTTTTCGCTTCTATCGGCTCTTTTGACTTTTACCTCGCCGACCACCTTTTTTATCGGTGCCGTGGCATATAAAAATATCCTATCATTTGCGATAGAGGCTAGTGCTTTTCTATATTCTACTTTTTTAACACCACCAAGTATCATATCTGCAAATTTAGGCTTTATGGATAGTAAAATAGCCATCGTTTTTCCTTAAAATTTTAAACTCTTTAACAAGCCTTTAAAGCCGATTAAAAGGCTTGTTAAAGGGCTTAAAGCCCTTTAACTTTAATCGAACCATAGCCTAAGCGTACCGTCGTCATCTATATCCAGTTCATCGGGGATGGCCCCGCCGAACAAAGAGTGAGTACCCTTAAAATTTTGATCCAGCATGGTTAAATTGACGATATCGATGTAAAAAGTATCGATATGCGAATACTTGCCTCTTTCTAAATCGTCCACTGTTTCTTGCGATAAAAGAAGCAAATCATATCCGATTAGCTCGCAAGTAGCCTTTATGCTGCCGTAGGTTATATCGTGGTTGCCTTCTACTATAAAGCTATCGCCCAGTTCTTCGTTATCAAGTTCAGCAGCTCTTTTAAAAATTCTCTCAAAATCGGCTTTATCTTTTATCCTATATTTTGGCTCTATCATTGTCCTGCCTCCAAACTCTCAATTTTTGGCACTATGCGGAAGCTATCTTTTATAGTTCTTGTTAGTCCCAGCTTTACGAGATCTTCATCTTTTAGCTCCGCTAGAGCGTCTTTATTAGGTTTTTCCTCGTATATGATGCACTCTTTGGCTAGCCCGTAGCTTTTGATCGCCTTTAGCAGGCTTTCTACTTTTGCCTTAATACGAGGCAAGCTCACACTTTTAGTTAGGCGGTAGCCGATCTCGCCAAAGGTAAATTCCTTCGAGCGTTTTTCGGCAAATTCGTGCTTGTTTTCTTCGCAAAAAAACGTGATTTGCTGCTCGATATAGTTTTTCTCGCTCTCTAGCCGCTCAACTTCGGCCTTTCTGCTCTCTTTGATGCGGTTGCACTCAAGCGTTACTTCGCCGTTGATCTTTTCGATACCTACACTTAGCTCGCACACCTTTTTTAGCGCATTATCTATATCGCTAAAGCTTTTTATTTCCATTTTCTACTCCTTAGTTTTGATTTTCTTCTGTTTGCTCTTATTACTTGGCTTTTATGCTTCGCGCCTTTTGTTATTTGGCTCTTAGCAAAAGCCATCCTGCTTCTTCTGGTTTTGGTTTGCATTGGCACGCCGCCAAGTGTGCTGGTGTCGCTTATAGCTAGGCTTAGCCCCGCCAGCATCGACATGGCTTTTATCATCTCTTTCTCCTTTCTAAAATTTTAAATCTTCTGGCTAGTCCGTATTTTATGACGTAGCCGTATTGTAAGCAGATCGGAAGGCTTGATTTTCCTTTTCTTACGATCCGCACCGCATGCCTCTCACTCATCGAAAAGACTAAATTTCAGCTCCCTTACGCCGAGCTGCCTTGCAAGCTCTCGCTCGTATGCCATGCCCTTGCTATTTTCGCTGCCTTCGCAGGCAAAAAAGTAGTAGTAGCTGCATACCGAGAGGAGTTCCTCGCAGTTTTTCATTATTC
>NZ_CALIJF010000276.1 GCF_938018035.1 uncultured Campylobacter sp.
GGGCGCAGACCTGGGCGGTGAGTGATCTAAGCGACGATGAGATGCGAGCCGTACACCTAAAGCCATACCACGACATCCAAAAAGCCGTGGACGACGCGCTCGCGCAAAAGGGCGCGGACGCTAAAATCATCATCCTGCCGTTTGGCTCGATGACGGTGCCTAAGGCGTAAGCTTGGCGAAATTTCTTTACTACGACGCAAGTGCGGGCATCAGCGGCGATATGAATTTAGGCGCGCTGGTGGGGCTCGGAGTGGATTTTGGCTATCTTTGCGCCGAGCTAGATAAACTAAATTTACGCGGCGAATTTCGTCTGGAGCGCAAAAGCGTGCTAAAAAAAGGCATCGCTGCGACCAAAATCGACGTCGTGCCGCTAAAATCGCAGCCTCACGCCCGAAGCTACGCGGATATCAAGCAAATTTTAGAAAGTTCAAATTTAAGCGAGCGCTGTAAACAAAGAGCGGGCGCGATATTTCGCACGATCGCGCAGGCGGAGGCCAAAGTCCACGACATTGACATAGAGCGGGTACATTTTCATGAGCTCGGCGCGATCGATAGCATCGCCGACGTCGCGGGCGCGGCGATCTGCTTTGAGTATCTTTTTGAAAATTTAGGCGTCTCGCGCGTGCTAAGCTCCAAAATCGAGCTTGGCGGCGGCGTAGCGATCTGCGATCACGGCGCACTTAGCGTGCCGGCGCCCGCCGTTTGCGAAATTTTAAAAGGAGTGCCCGTAAGCCTCGGGCGCGCAAATTTCGAGATGACTACGCCCACGGGCGCGGCGATTTTAAAGGCCTGCGCGGACGAATTTACGGACGGCGCGAGCTTTAAAATAGAAAAAATCGGCTACGGCGCTGGCGGCAAAGACGCCGCGGGCTTTGCAAACGTGCTTCGCGCGATGATCTGCGAGGCGGACGAGGATTTAGACGAGCGAAATTTAGATGCGCGCCCTGGCTACGGCGAGGTTTGCAAGCAAATTTTAATCTCTACGAACATCGACGATATGGACGCCGAGAGCTTCGCCTTTGCGTGCGAAATTTTACGCGAAAACGGCGCGCTAGACGTGTTTAGCCACTCTATTTTTATGAAAAAGGGGCGCATGGGCTTTGAGCTAAACGCGCTGTGCCGCAAGCAGGACGCGCAAAATTTAAAGGATCTGATATTTACGCATACGACGGCGATCGGCGTCCGCGAGGTAGAGGTTACTAAAACCGAGCTAAAGCGCGAGTTTGCGCGGGTGCAGACGAAATTCGGCGAGATAGGGCTTAAGATTTCTGGCAGCAGCCAAACGCAAAAGGCAAAGCCGGAATTTGAGGACTGCAAGGCCGCGGCGCTCGCGCACGGCACGACGATCGAGCGGGTGCGAAAAGAGGCGCTGAAAATCTATGACGAAACTAGAAAAACTAAAGGCTGATCTGCGCGGACTGGGCGAGCTAGCGGTCGCATTTAGCGGCGGCGCGGACAGTTCGCTACTGCTGCGCGCGGCGCACGACGCGCTGGGTGAGCGCGCGATCGGCATAACGATCAGATCGCCCTACATGTCCTCGCGCGAGATCGCCGAAGCCGTGGAATTTGCCCGCATCTACGGCATCAGGCACGAAATTTTAGAGCTCGGCGTCGCGGAGGAGATCAAAGATAATCCCGAAAACCGCTGCTATCTGTGCAAAAAGGCGGTGTTTTCGCGCCTGATCGAGCGCGCCCGTGAGCTTGGCTTTAGCCGCGTCGCAGATGGCACGAACCGCGATGATCTGGGCGAATATCGCCCCGGGCTTAAGGCAAAAGAGGAGCTAGGCGTGCTCTCGCCGCTGATAAATTTAACCAAATCCGAGATCCGCGAGCTATCGCGCGAGCTGGGCTTACCCACCGCCGAAAAGCCCAGCTACGCGTGCCTTCTGACGCGTTTGCCGTACGACAGGGAGTTTTCCGCGGAGGAAATTTTGCTCGTGGAGCGAGTCGAAAACCTACTAATCTCGCATGGATTTTTAAACGTTCGCGCGCGCTTTGACGGCAAAGCCTTTAAGCTGCAAATGGGGGCGAGCGAGACGGCGCGATTTTGCGCGGATGCCTGCTTTGCTGCGATCGTACGCCAAATCGTGGCGCTTGGGGATTATGAAATTTTGCTCGATTTAAAGGGCCTGCACGGCGAAATTTTAAAGGATGGAGCGTGAGCGGGCGCGAAATGGAGCTTATCCGCTCCGCTAAATTTAGCGCGGCCCCAGGTTTAAAGGGGCTTAGAGAGGATGTTTTGCATGAGAGAGGATGAAATTTTAGAACTTTTCGCGGGGGTAAAAAGCGGCCGCGTGAGCGAGCAAGAGGCGCTAAAATACCTAAAAAACTACCCCTACGAGGACGTGGGCTGCGCCAAGATCGACACTCAGCGCGCCCTGCGAAACGGTGCGGGCGAGGTGATCTACGGCGAGGGCAAGACGGACGATGAAATTTTGCGTATCGCAGAGGCGATCGGCGCAAGGCGGCAAAATATCCTGATAACGCGCACGAACGAGCGGGTTTTTAAACGGGTGCGCGAGGCGCTGCCGCAGGCGGAGTTTAACGCTCGCGGCCGCGTCATCAGCGTCAAATTTAGCAAGCCCGCGCTCACGCAAAGCTACATTGCGATAGTCTCGGCCGGCACCGCCGACGGCGCAGTAGTGGAGGAGGCGTACGAGACGGCGAGATTTCTAGGCAACGACGTGCGCAAATTTAGCGATGCGGGCGTGGCCGGGCTTCATAGACTGATCGCAAATTTAGAGCAAATACGTGGCGCGAAGGTCGTGATCGCAGTAGCGGGCATGGAGGGCGCGCTAGCTAGCGTGCTCGCAGGCCTTGTTAGCGTACCGGTGATCGCGGTGCCCACCAGCGTGGGATACGGAGCGAGCTTTGGCGGGCTGGCGGCGCTACTAGCGATGCTAAACAGCTGCGCAAACGGCGTGAGCGTCGTAAATATCGACAACGGTTTCGGCGCCGCGTATAACGCGAGCCTGATAAATCATCTTTAAATTTACGCCGCCGCGCGAAGTAAATTTAACGGCTAAATTTAAAAGGAAAGCGTTGCGAGAGGAAAATTTAAACGGGCAAAAGGCTGGACCAAAGGGCGCGAAAAAGCTCGCGCAAAAGCCGCAAACAAGGCAAAGCACGAGGACGAGGCTAGCGTTTTTAGCCGCGGCGGCTTTGATTTTGGCGGTTGAAATTTACATCGCGATCTGCGTAAAAGGCGGTTTCGTGCGCCACTACGCGGGCGACGTTTTGGCCGTCATCTTGCTTTACGCTTTGGCGCGGGCTATTTTTAGCGCGCCGCCTTCAAATTTGCCGTTTAAAATTTTCGCGTTCGCGGCGGCCTTGGAGCTCGCGCAGTATTTTGGAGCCGTGCAAATTTTGGGCATAGAAAATAAAATTTTAAAAGTAATGATCGGCGGGACGTTTGATTTTGCCGACCTGCTCTGCTACGCTGCGGGCTGCGTCCTAGCGGGCGCGTATGAAAATTTGAAAGTAAAAACCGACAAAGGAGAAGCGATGGATAAACAAAAAGCAGTAGAAAAAATGACCGAGGTCATGGCGAAATTCGTCGGCTACACGGGCAAAGTGCTGCCTGATGATGTGACGGCGAAGCTGCGGGAGCTTAGCGAGCGCGAGACACAGCCGCTGGCAAAAGAGATCTACAAAACGATGTTTGAAAACCAGCGCCTTGCAAAGAAACTAGACCGTCCGTCCTGCCAGGATACGGGCGTGATCCAGTTTTTCGTGCGCTGCGGAGCGAACTTCCCGCTCATCGGCGAGCTTGAGGAGCTGCTGCGAGAGACCGTGCTGCGAGCGACGTGCGAGGCTCCGCTACGTCACAACAGCGTCGAGACATTTGACGAGTACAACACCGGTAAAAACGTCGGTAAGGGCACGCCGAGCGTATTTTGGGAGATCGTACCGGATAGTGGCGAATGCGAGATCCACACCTACATGGCAGGCGGCGGCTGTAGCCTGCCCGGCAAGGCGACCGTGCTGATGCCGGGCATGGGCTACGAGGGGGTCGTGAAATTCGTCATGGACATCATGACCAGCTACGGCATAAACGCCTGTCCGCCGCTGCTAGTGGGCGTTGGCGTGGGCACCTCGATCGACGTGGCATCCTTGCTATCTAAAAAAGCGCTGATGAGACCTCTTGGCTCGCGCAATCCAAACGACCGAGCCGCGCTAACCGAAAAGCTGCTCGAAGAGGGCATAAATAAAATCGGCCTGGGCCCGCAGGGTATGAGCGGCGCAAGCTCGGTCATGGGCGTACATATCGAAAACTGCGCCCGCCATCCAAGCGTCATCGCCGTCGCCGTAAACGTGGGCTGCTGGTCGCACCGCAAAGGCCATATCGTCTGGGACGAGCAGCTAAATTTCGACGTAAAATCGCACAAGGAGTTCGCGCTATGAGTAAGAAAATTTTAACCACGCCGATCAAGGTCGAGGATCTGGCGGATATCAAGATCGGCGATGTGATCTACCTAACCGGGCACATCGTCACCTGCCGCGACGTGCCGCACAGACGCGTCGTGCAGGAGGGTCGCGAGCTACCGCTTGATATCAGGGGCGGCGCGATCCTGCACGCGGGACCGATCATCAGAAAAACGGGCGAAAAAAGCTTTGAGATGGTCTCCGTGGGGCCGACTACGAGCATGCGAATGGAGAAATTTGAGCGCGAATTTATCGCCAAAACGGGCGTGCGCCTGATAGTGGGCAAAGGAGGCATGGGCGAGGGCACGATGAGCGGCTGCAAGGAGTTTGGCGCGATACACTGCGTATTTCCCGCGGGCTGCGCGGTGGTAGCCGCGACGCAGGTCGAGGAGATCGAGAGTGCGGACTGGACGGAGCTTGGGATGCCCGAGACGCTGTGGAAGTGCCGCGTGAAGGAGTTTGGCCCGCTTATCGTCTCCATAGACGCGCACGGAAATAATCTTTTTGAGCAGAATAAGGTCAAATTTAACGAGAAAAAGGACGCGGCGCTAGCTGAAATCTTACCGCAGGTCGGGTTTATAAAGTAGTTAAATTTTGGCGGCTCGCGCTTTAAATTTTTGCACTCTGTCGCTAAATTTTAAAATTTATCGCTGTAGCGAGGGGTAAATTTTAAGAGCTTTGGGCGGATATACGGACAGTCAGTGAAGCAGCAATGATGTGGCAGTGCGGCACCGTCTGATGTCAGACCAGATCGGCCAAATACTTCAAGCTATGCAAAATTTGCTGAGCGTCTAGAAAATTTCTTCGTATTTGTGCTATGTAAGTTTAAATTTGTCTTATACTATCAAAAAGTGTTTTTGTATATTCTAGTAATTGTTTTGCATCCTCATAGTGCCCTATATACTCGTTTATCCGAATGTCTACGCTATCGCCATGGGCTATCTTATTTCTAGTATCCACAATATTTCCAAGTGCAGTAGATTGGTTATTATTGTTATTAATATATGTCGACAATGATGTTGACCAGCCTTCGTTAAAATCACTTAATATACTTTTTATCTTTTTCGAATCTAAATTCGTTAACCCTTGTCTGCCCTTAATTTTACTTAATATAAAATTTTTTAATTCCTCTGGTATTGTTCTTCTACCTATACAATCTTCAATAATAAATAAGAAATATTTATCTATATACGCAGATATAAGCAATACAGTATGATTTGTTAGATATTTTATGATTTCAGTATCCGATTTTGAATCGTTGGTTAGCATTTGTATTTTGACAAATAAATCACCTATCTCTTCATCTAACCTATTTAAATCTTGAATATTCATTTTCTATTTTGATAAAAATTCTATTGCCAAATTTATTCTAGTACGAACACTTTCTTTATTGTGTGTTGTACCGGTTTTAATGCTTTTTTTAAAATCACTATTATCTGAGAGTTCTTTAACCTTTTTCCTAATTGTATCGTTTGGCATATTTATTAAAAAATTATAATTTTTATAAATACCTACCCATACCGCATCAAGCGTTGCTATACTCAATTGCTCTTTTGGTCTAAAGACTTCATCTATATTTAAATTATTTATAAATTTCACTATTTCAATAAAATTATTTACTATATCTTTTGTTTCATTATCGTCTAAATTTCTATTTGAAAACATAAAAGTATTCAGAAATTGCTTCATATTTCCTTGATATTCTTGGTTATTTTGTGTCAACGCAATAAGCCTTAAAATAATCTCCTCATCCTTTTTTCTTTTATTACCTATTTTTAATAAATTTTTTACGTCCTGTGTCTCTGATAATTCAAGAAGTGCTTCTCTTAATTTACCATGAGAAACACAGTTTCTAACTTCTTGTGGACTTAACTTTGATCCTCCGGTATTTAATCTTTCAAATATTTCATAGACTGCTGGATAGTTAACATGTTGTGGGTTCTCGGCTTTAATAATAGTTGCATGAATAACCGCATTTCTAAGTTTTAACTTAGCATCATCATCAAGATCATCATAAGATTTATCATCAAATCTGCTTTCTACATCTAGCTTAAATACTTTGTTCTCATTAAATTCTTTATCTTTTATAAATCTAGATAGACTTTCTAACCTTTGAAATCCATCTATTATTAACATTTTATTGTTATCTTCTTTATACAAAAAAATACCTGGCACCGGAAGTCCCAATAGCAGTGATTCTACAAATTTAGATGCCTGTTTCTTATTCCATACATAATTTCTCTGAAATTCCGGTAAGTATATTGTTTCATCATCATGGTAGCGTTCCATATACGCACTTACCGGAAAGTCTATACCATAATTACTTAAATCATATATTATTTTACCGGATTTATTTTCGGCCTCTAGCTCTTCATCTTTTTCTACAATGTCATACTCTTTATTATTTTCCATACTTTCTGCTCCTAATTACAAATTTTGTTTATTTTATCAAATTTTAATTAAGATATTATGAAATTTTACTTCAGCTCGCCCCAATCTTTTGCCGTGATTAGCGAGGTTTTAAGTGGAATGGATAGCTCGTAAAATTTCTTGTGTCATTTCAGGCTACCTTTAATTTTTCGCGCGCTATTTTTTCTCCGCAAATTTCACACTTGCGTAGAGGTAGCTTGCAAGCCCTAGCGCGCCCAGTATCGCGCCTGCCTCGCCTATGTGCTCAAGCCCGAATCTCGTTGCAACTTGATGTCCCAAAAGCGCTCCGCCGCCGATACCTACGTTATAGATCGCCGAGTAGATCGATATCGCGACGTCGGTAGCGTCGGGAGCCAGCGCCAAAACCCTAATCTGCAAACAAAGCCCAAAGCCAAAAATTCCCACTCCCCAGACGAAAGCCGCGAGCAGCAGCGCTACGTCATTTGCGACAAAAACTTTTAGCGTTAGCGCCGAGGCTAGGATAAAGAAAATCGCGCAGATCAAAAATGCGTTCGCAAATGAACGGTAGAGCTTCGAAAAAAGCACGCTAGCAAGAATGCCCGAAGCGCCGAACGCAAGCAGGACGTAAGTTACGAAGTGGTCGCCTGCGGGGTTAAATTTCGCCACGAATGGCTCGACGTAGCTGTAGGTCGTAAAATGCGCGCCTACGATCAAAAACGTCAGCAGATACAAAGCAAGCAGCATCGGGCGCCTTACAAGCATCGGCAGACTCGCAAGAGAGCCCGCGCGGCGGCTTGGCAAAAACGGTAAAATTTTCCAAAGAAACAGCGCCTCCGCAGCCGCAAGCGCGCCGATCGCAAAAAACGTAATCCTCCAGCCGAAAAGCTCGCCGACCACGCGTCCCAAAGGAAGCCCTAAAACCATCGCAAGCGAGGTGCCCAAAGCAAGCATGCCGATAGCCTGAGAGCCTTTATTTATCGGCGCTACGCGCACGACGAGCGATGAGGTGATCGACCAAAAGATCGCATGCGAAATCGCGATGCCAAGGCGCGCGATTACCAAAACGGTAAAATTCCACGCAATGGCGGCCAGGACGTGGCTTAGCGTAAATAGTACGAAAAGTCGCAAAAGCAGCCTCTTGCGCTCGAGCTTTGAGGTTAGCAGCATTAGCGGCAGCGAGAGGATGCTCACCGCCCACGCGTAGATCGTGATGATTAGCCCTGTGCTCGTAACGTCCATGCTAAAATCCGCCGCGATGTCGCTTAGCAGAGCCACGGGGATAAATTCCGTCGTGTTAAAAATAAAGGCGGCAAACGCCAGCGCGATAACTCTTGTGTAAGCGATTTTATGGACGTTCATCGGTTTTCTCTTTCTGGCTTTTAAAATTAGACTTTAAATTTAGCGCATTTAGCGGTTTTTAGCTTTTCGAGTTCTGCTTGGAATTTTAAAATTTTAAAATTCCGCGCCGTATATATGTGTCGCGTTTCGTGCTAAATCTAAGGGGAGGATTATAGCTAAATTTAACCCATTTCATACGCGAGCCGTTTTCGCGCTAGAAACTTTAAACAAATAAATTACTTTTTAGAAATTATATTTTTTTAAAATTACGTAAATTCTATCGAGGAGGAATTGATGAAAAATTTTACGATTTTATCGATTGCAGCGATGTTGGCGCTAAGCTTGAGCGCTTCGGATATTACGCTTGACGGCAAGGACGTGACGCCGCAAGAGATAGCGCGTATCGCAAACGGCGCTAAAGTCAAGATTGATGATGCCGCGATGCAAAAAGTCAAAAAGGCGCATGAAATTTTACTAAGCGCCGCTAAAGATGGACAGAAAATCTACGGGCTTACCGTGGGCGTGGGGCTTAATAAAGACCGAAGCTTCGTCGATGCGAAGGGGAATTTGGACGCGGAGGTGATTGAGGCTTCTACAAAATTTAACATCGGACTCATCCACGCGCACTGCGGCGGCGTCGGCGAAGATATGCCGCTAAAAACGGCTCGTGCGGTACTTGCGACGAGGCTAAACAACATGCTATTCGCGGGCGCGGGCGTGCAAGAGGAGGTGATAAGCTTATACAAAGAATTTTTAAATCAAGACATCATCCCCGTAATGCCTAGCGTGGGCTCTATGGGCGAAGCGGACATCACGATTTTAGGTCACGTAGGGCTTGCGATGCTCGGAGAGGGCGAGGTGTATTACAAAGGCGAAAAGATGGCTGCCGCGGAAGCGCTGAAAAAAGCAGGGCTCAAGCCGCTCTCGCCGTTTGGCAAGGATAGCCTTTCGATTTTAAGCTCAAACGCCTATTCTGCAGCGCTTGCGAGCCTTGCGCTGGAGGATCTGAAGCAGGCAGATAAGATGTCTAAGCTCGTCTTCGCCCTTAGCCTTGAGGCGCTAAACGGCAATGTCGCTCCGTTTTCGAGCGAGGCTGCGAGCTTAAGGCCGTTTCCGCAGTTTGAGGCCGCCGCAAAGCAGATAAGAGAAATTTTAAAAGACAGCTATCTATGGGATAAGGACGATACGAGAGCGCTGCAAGATCCGCTCAGCTACCGCGACGCATCGTATTTCTTCGCCGCGATGAGCTCATCCATACAGAGCCTTGAAAGCTTGATGAAAATCCAGCTCAACTCCTCCGACGACAATCCCGGAATTTTCATCGGCGAGCAGCCTGCGGGTGCGAAATTTCAAGAAAGCAAGCTCTTTACCAAAGGCGGCGCGGTCGTGCCTACGTCAAATTTCGAGCCGCTTTTGTGGGTGATAGAATTTGAAAAAGCATCCATCGTGCTCGCGCACAACTCAAAGGCCTCGTCGCTTCGCACGATCAAGCTATCGGATGATAACTTTACGCATCTAAGCCGCTTTTTGGGCACCGACAAGACCGTGCATGCATTCGGCGCGATGCAAAAGCCTTTCGTAGCGCTTGCGAGCGAGAACGAGTTTTTGGCAAATCCCGCATCGCTTGATTATGTCCCTGTAGCGGGCAACATCGAAGACGTCGCGACCAATGCGCCTTTTGTGATGCAGAAATTTTCCAAGCAGATCGAAAATTTCTACTCGATCTTGGGCATGGAGCTCATCCACGCCGCGCAAGCGATCGATCTAAGAATGCAGCAAAATCCGAACCTAAAGCTATCCGCGCAGACCAAAAAGCTCTACGACGAGTATAGAAAAGTCGTGAAATTTATGGATACCGACCGACCTTTGACGGATGATTTTAGAAATTCTGCGAAATTTTTAAAAGAGTATAAGTAAAGGGGCTACGATGAAAAAAGCTTTAATCCTAATCACTGCCCTTACCTCCGCAATATTAGCTAATGACGCTGCAAGCAATAGCGCAATAAATAGCGGTTCCGCTGGTAGCGATAACCTAGCAGAGGCGTTTAAAAACGGAAAATTTAGCGGCGATATCACGGCTTGGTCCGAAAGTCGTCATATAAACAAAGGTCAAAAATCGACTTATTATGCCAATACGTCGTATATCGTAGGCTCGCTGGGTCTTGGTTACGAAACTGATTTTTATAAAAACTTTAGGCTCGTAACCGGCTTTAGAGGCGCCGCGCCGCTATACGAGAGGCACAAAAATTTCCGCACGCTGCACGGCACGGGCGATTCTACTGAAAGAATTTACGAGCATGATCGTACTCTACTTTCGACGCTCTATCTTGAGTATAACGCATATGACACCTCTATTAAGATCGGTCGTCAAGAGATGGTAACCGATTGGATCGGCAGATACAACGACGGAGTGCGCATCACGAACAACTCCATTTCAAATCTAACGCTCGATGCACTTTGGACGCGTGCGCAAGGCAGGGCATCATTTAAAGAGATGTGGGGCTTTACCTCTAGAAATAAAGATCACGGCGGCGTTTTTAATGTAGGAGCTACGTATAAATTTGATAGCGGCTTTAGCACTAAGGCTTACGTCTTGCATGCAAACGACGTCTTTACGGGCGTAGGCGGCAAGGCGATGTATGACGGCGCGATAAATGAGGACTGGAGCGCGGGTGGTATGATCCACTATGCGCAAAGCGACGAGAAGAAGATAAAAGATGATGGCAAGATGTTTGAGGCTACGGCATACGCTAAATTTAAAGATCACAAGCTTACTCTGGGTTATGCCAAATCAGGAAAGGCTATCGGCTGGGGAAGTTTAAATTTAACAGGCGATCATATCGTGCCGTTTGAGGAGGGCGACGTGATGTATGAGCGTGATGCGCGCACGATCTACGGTATGCTCTCTACGAGTATAGAAAAGCTCTCGCTCACTGGGCTTTTAGGCACGACTAGCTACCGGCTTAAGGGCGGCGACGATACGCGATATAAGCAGAATGAATTTAGCGCGTGGCTAAGCTACCCGATCACTCAAAGTCTAAAAGCCATGCTTATTTATGATCAGACGTTTAAGGCTCAGCCCGGCTATCCTGCTTTAAGACAGATCGGTGCGGGACTTACTTATAGTTTTTAAAATTTAAAGGCAAAAAATGAATAGTAGAAGAAAATTTTTAGGCGGCCTGTGCATGGCCGCCGTCGCTCCTGCGTTTGCGAACGCGCAGATAGACGCGAGCGACGTGAAATGGGACGAAGAGTGGGATGTGCTCGTCGTAGGCTCGGGCTTTGCGGGCTCGGCTGCGACGTGTCAGGCGCTCGATGAGGGCGCAAAAACGCTGATGATCGATAAGATGCCCGTACTCGGCGGAAACTCCGCCATTAACGGCGGCGCGATCGCGGTGGTAAATTCCAGCTTTCAAAAGGCGCGCGGCATCGAGGACTCATACGAGCTGTATATCAAGGATATCCTCAAAGCTGGGCTAAATTTAAACCAAATAGACTTAGTCGAGACGATTGCCAAAAACGGTAACGACGCTTATGAATGGACGCTTAAAAAAGGTGTTTATTACCGCGACGCTTTGGGGCAGTTCGGCGGACACTCGGTACCGCGCACCATCTGGCCCGAGATAAACTCCGGCGGCAAGATTACCATCCCGCTACAAGAGTACGCGATGAGCCACGGCGCGACCATCCGCACGCGCGTGATCTTAGACGATCTGATCCGCGATGAGAGCGGCAAGATAATCGGCGCGAAGGTGAGGGAGAATTACGATTTCATCTTCGATCCGCTCAAAGACGAGGCGGACAACAAAAGCGGCACAGTGAAATTTTATAAGATCAACGGCGGCATCGTCATGGCTACGGGTGGCTTTTCGTACGACGTAAAATTTAGACAAACCATCGATCCTACGCTAACGCCCGATCTTGACTGCACCAACCACTACGGAGCGACCGCATACGCGCTAAAGATGATGATGGCAAACGGCGTTGCGACGCGCGATTCAGAGTGGATACAGCTAGGGCCTTGGGGCAGCCCCGACGAGAAGGGATTCGGCATAGCACCGGTGTTTGCGATACCTGCGTTTAGCTACGGCGTGATGGTTGATGCGCGCACGGGCAAGAGATTCGTAAACGAGCTAGCCGACCGTAAAATCCGCTCCGACGCGATCTTAAAGATCCATAAAAACCCCGACGGTAGCCTCACTCACCCTGTCGTTATCTGCGATAGCGTCGGCGCGCAGGGCACGACGAAGGCAAACGTTTATCGCGGCATTCACAAAAACGTCATTAAGGTTTTTGATACGATCAAAGAGCTCGCCGCGCACTACAATATCCCTTATGAAGGGCTGCAAAAGACGATCGATGATTACACGAGATACGCGCACGCGGGCAAGGATGAGGAATTTAACAAGCCGTTTTTTAAATTTAAAGGCATAGTTCCGGATCTTACTAAGCCGCCGTTTTACGCGTGGCGGGCGCTGCCGAAGGTGCATCACACGATGGGCGGCGTTAAAATCGACGTTGAAGCGAGGGTTTATGACACGAACGGCAAACCGATAGAGGGGCTTTTTGCCGCGGGCGAAGCGGTGGGCGGACCGCACGGAGCGAGCCGGCTTGGAAGCTGCGCGATACCTGATTGCTTGGTATTCGGCAGGATAGCGGGCGCAAATGCCGCAAATTTAGCTAAAAAGGAGAGAAAATGCTAAAAATTTTTAAAATTTTAGCGATCGCCTGTTTCGCTCTTTGCGTGGCTTTTAGCGCAGACGGCGCGCTTGCGGACGCGGGTAAATTTAACAAACAAAACTATCCGATCAAATCTCATCACGACAAGCTCGGCTTTGACTGCAAAAACTGCCATAAAGAGGCCGATCCGAAGGACTATAAAGCTCTAAGCGCGGACGAGTGCTTAAGCTGCCACAAAAGCTACGACGCGCTAGCCGAGCGCAGCGGACATCTGGGATATGACGACAACGTCCACGCAAGCCCGCACTATCCGAAAATGGACTGCAACCTCTGCCACCGCTCGCACAAGCCGTCGCAGAACTACTGCGTGATGTGCCATTCGCAAGATTCGATGAAAAAAATATTGGTGCCGTAAGAAAGGAAGCGTTATGAAAAAAATATTTATAAAATTTTGTCTATTTTGCGTTTTCGCTTTCGTTATATTTTTTGGCGGCAATGCGCTTATCCACTCGACCGGCGACGATAAATTTTGCACTCTTTGCCACGAGTGGATGGACCCTATGGTGCAGGCGTATCACGGAGATAAGCACGGCGGCGCGAACCGCAAGGGAGTAAAAGTAAAATGCGTGGACTGCCACCTACCGCACGACAGCTATATCTCATACGTGTTTCAAAAGGGGCTAAACGGCTTTAACGAGGTTACGCATATGATGTTTAACGATGCGGATAAGATGGACTGGCAAGCGCATAGGCAAAACCGAACGAAATTCGTCTATGATAGCGGCTGCATCAGCTGTCACGAAAGAATTTTAGACGTAAATTCCACCAATGCGAACATAAACGATATGCATAAAATTTACGCGGATTTTAAAGACAAAAAGGATAAACTAAGCTGCGTTAGCTGCCACAAAACGGTAGGGCATAAAAATTTAGGCAAAATCCTTTACGAGATCAAAAATCCGCCGGTGGGCAACTGGGACGATGAACCCAAAAAGGACGAGCCGAAAAAATAGAAAAACGGAGAAGCTTTGTGAAAGAGAATGTTTATAAAAATAATATTTTTGCGATATTCTCTTTCATCTTTCTTGCCTTGATGGCGGGAAATTATGTGCTTAACCGCTCGTTCGTAAGAGAAATTTTGGTGCGCGAGCAGTTAAGCATCCTAAAAAGCTCGAGCGAGCGTATAGAAAAATGGCTCGAAAATAAAAAATCTAGCCTGCGCGCCGTAAACGAGCTCATATCCAAATACGACTCCGCAAAAGACGAGCAAATCATAACCGATATCTTAGACAAAAGTCAAGAGATCGCAAATTTTTCAAGCGTTTATGCAGGATACGAAAACAACATAACCGTCTCAAGCAGGCTGTTTAACAGGCCGCAAAACTACTCTCCCGTGCTTCGTCCGTGGTATATCAATACGGTAAAAGAGGATAAAATTTACATCACCAAGCCCTACTCGGACGTGGGTCTTAAGGTGCCCGTCATCTCGATATGCAGCAGTATCAAGCAGGACGAGGTTCTAAAAGGCGTGCTCTGCGGCGTAATATCTTTTAGCGACATTAAAACCGAAATTTTAGACCTGCGGATCGAAAACGGGTATCTGTTTTTGATCGACGAGAGCCTAAACGTGCTGCTGCACCCGATCGAAAGCGTCGAGCTATCCAAGATAAAATTTAACATAGAAAATTTGGATCTGAATAAAACGCAAGGCTATGAGACGGATGATGCGATCTTTACCTTTAAGCCGCTTGAGGGCTCAAAGCTCGTTTTAGTAGCCAAGACGCTCAAAAAGAACATCTACAACAAGATTAACGAGCAGTTCATCGTAAATTTAACGATCTACATGGTAAGCATATTTTTGTTTTTGATCCTTGCGTATTTTTATAACAAAAGGCTCGACCGCCAAAGCAGGCTGCTTGAGCAGACCAAGAGGGAGTATGAGATACTTCTGTTTCAGCAGACGAAGATGGCCGAGCTCGGTCAGATGATCGCCGCGCTCTCGCACCAGTGGATACAGCCGCTTAACTCGCTCGGAATTTTTTTGGGCAATCTGGTGCAGTTTAAAAAGACGGGCAAGCTGAGCGATGAAATTTTTTACGACAACATCAATAGATCGTTAGCTAATATCGATTATATGAGCAAGACGATGGATACGTTTAAAAATTTTTACAAGATAGAGAGCAGGGTTCAGAATTTTAATATATGCGATGCGATCCGCGATACGATCTGCGTACTCTTCCCCAGCAAGCGCACGGTCGATATAAAAGTAAGCGTGGCAAGAGGCGTGAGCCCGTTTTGCGAAAACTACGCCAACGAGTTTAAGCAGATCATCGCCTGCCTGATCCAAAATTCCAAGCAGGCGCTACAAAACGCAAAAAATCAAAAACGAGGCAGGATCGTCGTAAATATTAAGCGCGACGCCACGCACTTCCTCATCAGGGTCATCGACAACGCAGACGGCATAGCCGTACAAAGAGATAAAATTTTTACCCCTTTTTGCAGCACGAAGGGCAGCAGCGGGCTCGGGCTTTACGTCTCAAAGCTCATCGCAAACAAAAAATGCGGCGGCGATCTGAGCGTGGTAAATTTCAAAAATCCGACGATATTTATGCTAAAAATAGCCGTAAAGGTGGAAAATGATAAATGAAAATATTTTAAAAAAGCTCGGAAATATCTCCGTCTTGCTCGTAGAGGACGACGAGAACACGAGGCTTGCTATCGCGCAGTCGCTTCAAATTTATTGCAAAAATATCCAAACTGCAAAGGGCGGCATGGAGGGGTTTGAGAAATTTTTTAAAGGCGAATTCGACATCGTCGTGACCGATATAAATTTACCTAACCTTAACGGACTTGAGATGCTCGATGAGATCAAAAAGCGCGCTCCGCACGTCGCATCCATCATCATCACATCCTACGATACGAGCGAAAATATGCTCGCCTCAATCGAGCTTGGCGCATACAACTACCTGCGAAAGCCCTTTAAGATCGAGGAGCTACAAACTACGATCCTGATGGCGACTAAGAGCTTGTTTGAGAATAAAATTCGTCTAAAAGGGCTTTATGAATACAACCTTTTAGACAAGAGCCTGTATAAAAACGGCGCGCCGATCGGTCTGACGAAGATCGAGGCCAAGCTCTTTTTCTTGCTCGCCAGCAATCTAGATAAGATCGTAAATTACGAGACGATCGAGAATTTCGTCTGGGGCGAAAAGCCGATGAGTAGCGAGGCGCTGCGAATGGTGGTAAAAAAGATCAGGCTAAAAACCGAAAACGATATGATCGAAAATTTCTCCGGCATAGGGTATAAAATTTCAAGTCTCTAGCTCGTGCCGCCGCTCTTGCGCGGACGCCGCTTCTGCACAGACGCTGCTTGAGCGTGCGGCAAAATTTCACCGCCTTTGGTATGCAAAAATTCTATCGCGCTTGGATGCATATCGAGATTTTTCGCGCCCACGGACGATTATAGAGCCGTTTGCTAAGCCTTGAGCGCGAATTAGCCTTGCGCTGCGCCGCCACGCCTATTTTGCGAACAAGCGTTGAAATTTTATCTCTGAAGATAGATCGAAATTTTACCGAGCCTGCCCGCCGTTGAAATTTCATCGCGCCGAGGTACGCGTTCGCGAGTGAGCATTAAATTTTATCTCGCCCGCGGCCCGTTCGGGCTTGCGCCGCTAGGGTCATAAAATTTCAAACCCGCTTTGCCGCCTTTAGGCTCGCGCCGCAAAGCGTTAATCTTCACGCCGCAAAGCGCCGATCCGCTCGCCGTCCTTACGCTGCAAACACTTCGGCCTAAAGCGCTTGCGATCTGCGCCTAAAGTGCGCAAAATTTATTTTCAAGACAGCGAAAGCGCTCGTCTCAAACCGCCCGTATATCGTGCTTATCGCTCGCCGCTGTGATAAAGCTTTAGAATTTTATTCGGTTTGCGAAGCATTTAAATTTTTAAGCAATAAATATGTAAAATTAGCGAAATTTGATAATTCCAAAGGACGAAAAATGGCAAAAGTTATGAAAACGATGGACGGAAACGAGGCGGCGGCTTACGTCTCATACGCCTTCACCGAGGTCGCGGGCATCTATCCGATCACGCCTAGCTCGCCTATGGCGGATTACACCGATATTTGGGCGTCGCAGGGCAAGAAAAACCTCTTCGGCATGCCCGTTAAGGTAGTCGAGATGCAAAGCGAGGGCGGCGCGGCGGGCACCGTGCACGGCTCACTCCAAGCGGGAGCGCTTACGACGACGTACACCGCATCGCAGGGGCTTTTGCTAAAAATTCCAAATATGTACAAGATCGCAGGTCAGATGCTTCCGGGCGTCATTCACGTCGCGGCGCGCGCGCTTGCGGCGCAGGCGCTCTCCATCTTCGGCGATCATCAAGACGTCTACGCCTGTCGCCAAAGCGGCTTTGCGATGCTTGCAAGCGACAGCGTGCAGGAGGTGATGGATCTGGGCGGTATCGCGCATCTTGCGGCGATTAAGGGGCGCGTGCCGTTTTTGCACTTTTTCGACGGATTTCGCACGAGCCATGAAATTCAAAAGATCGAGGTGATGGACTATGCCGAGTTTGATCGCTTGCTCGATCGCGAGGCGGTGCGTAAATTTAGAGCCGATGCGCTAAACTCCGAGCATCCTAAAACTCGCGGCACGGCGCAAAACGACGATGTGTATTTTCAGACGCGCGAGCTAACCAATAAATTTTACGACGCGCTTCCGGACATCGTCGCGGAGTATATGAGCGAAATTTCAAAGATCACGGGGCGGTCGTACGCGCCTTTCGTCTATTACGGCGCAAGTGAGCCGCAGCGCGTGATCGTCGCGATGGGCTCGGTCAATCAAGCCCTTGAGGAGGTGGTCGATCATCTAAACGCGAAGGGCGAGAAGGTAGGCGTGCTAAAAGTCCACCTCTACAGGCCTTTCAGCCTCAAATATCTCTTCGCCGCGATGCCTAAAAGCGTGAAAAAGATCGCCGTGCTTGACCGCACGAAGGAGCCCGGCAGCCTCGGCGAGCCGCTGTATCTGGATATAAAAGCCGCATTTTACGGGCGCGAGGACGCTCCGCTCATCGTGGGCGGTCGATACGGCCTAAGCTCTAAGGACGTTGATCCCGCGCAGCTAATCGCCGTGTATGAAAATTTAAAGGCGGACGAGCCTAAAAACGGCTTTACGATCGGTATTGACGACGACGTGACGCATCTATCTCTACCCGTGGGAGATAAAATTTCGCTCGGCAGCGAGGATGAGACCGAGTGCTTATTTTACGGTCTGGGCGCGGACGGCACCGTGGGCGCGAATAAAAATTCCGTCAAAATCATCGGCGATAAAACCGATCTTTACGCGCAGGCGTATTTCGCCTACGATAGCAAAAAATCGGGCGGCTACACGCGCTCGCACCTGCGCTTCGGCAAAAGACCGATCCGATCGACCTACCTCGTCTCAAATCCGCATTTCGTCGCCTGCTCGGTCGCCGCGTATCTGGATATCTACGACGTCATCGGCGGCATCCGCGAAGGCGGTACCTTTCTTTTAAATTCCATCTGGGATGCCGAGCAGACGGCGGCAAAGCTTCCAAACAAGGTCAAAAAAATTCTAGCCCAAAGACGGGTAAAATTTTACATTCTAAACGCCACCAAGCTGGCACGCGAGATAGGGCTCGGAGGCCGCACCAATACGATCATGCAATCGGCGTTTTTCAAGCTTAGCGGCATCATTCCGTTCGAGCAGGCGCAGAGCTATATGAAAGAATACGCCAAGAAAACCTACGCCAAAAAGGGCGAAGCGGTTGTGGCTATGAACTGCGACGCTATCGATAGGGGAGCGGACGCTTTAGTGCAAGTAGCGATCGATCCTGCGTGGGCAAATTTAAAGGACGACGCAGCGGGCGTGGACGACAAATACAAGGGCGACGAATTTATAGAAAAGATCGTAAAGCCGATGAACGCAGCGCGCGGCGATAGCTTGCCGGTGTCGGCGTTTTTAGGGCACGAGGACGGCGGGTTTGACGCGGGCACGACGCGATTTGAAAAGCGCGGTGTGGGCGTCACGGTGCCTAAATGGATCGAGCAAAACTGCATCCAGTGCAACCAGTGCGCCTTCGTCTGCCCGCACGCCGTAATCAGAGCGTTTTTGCTAGACGAAAAGGACGAGGCCGCCGCGCCTTTAAATTTAAAAGATCACCTGCTAGAGGCCAAGGGCAAGGAGCTAAAGGGGCTAAAATATAAGATTCAAGTAAGTCCGCTAGATTGCACGGGCTGCGCGCTTTGCGCCGAAAACTGCCCGAGCAAGGAAAAATCGCTCGTCATGGTGCCGCTTGAAGAAGAACTCGCGAAGGGCGAGCAAGAAAGCGCAGACTTTTTATTCGAGCACGTAAGATACAAAGACGATTTGATGGACAGATCAAGCGTCAAGGGCGTGGGATTTGCGCGCCCGTATTTTGAATTTCACGGCGCGTGCCCAGGCTGCGGCGAAACGCCGTACATCACGCTGATCACGCGACTTTTCGGCGATCATATGATCGTAGCCAACGCCACGGGCTGTAGCTCGATCTACGGCGGATCGGCGCCTTCGATGCCGTACCGCAAGGATGAGAACGGCCGCGGCATCGCGTGGGCGAACTCGCTTTTTGAGGACAACGCCGAGTTCGGGCTGGGAATGAAGATCGCAAGCGAGACGCTGCGCCATAAGATCGAGGATCTGATGCTAGGCTCGCTCTCAAGCGTGCCAAACGCGCTAAAGGCGCTTTATCACGACTGGATCGAAAACAGAAACGATACGCTAAAATCCGCTCAGATTAGAGATAGGCTGGTGCCGCTACTGGAGCAAAATTTGGACGCGCCCGGAGTTCGTGAAATTTTAGAGCTGAAGCAGTATCTAAACAAAAAATCGCAGTGGATCATCGGCGGCGACGGCTGGGCCTACGACATCGGCTACGGCGGGCTTGATCACGTGCTGGCTACCGGCGAAGACGTGAACGTGCTGGTGCTAGATACGGAGGTTTACTCAAACACGGGCGGACAGAGCTCCAAGGCTAGCCGCCGCGGCTCGATCGCGCAGTTTACCGCGGGCGGCAAGGCGGTGCAGAAAAAAGACCTCGGTCAGATCGCGATGACATAC
>NZ_CALIJF010000277.1 GCF_938018035.1 uncultured Campylobacter sp.
CGATATAAAATTTTAAAAATTATACAAAATTTGTAAGCAAAATTTACTAAAAACAACTCAAATTTAAAAATCAAAAATAAGCGTTTTTAATGCTTATAGTAATGGCACTTGGATAGTTATAAATTTTAAGTTGCTCCGCTGCTTTTAAATTTAAAAAGTTAAATCCATTTTAAACAGAATTTGCGTAAAATCCCATTTCAAAAACGTATTGCGCGAGCGGCGGCGGCAAAGTAAAATTTGCGGTAACTACGGCGTTAAATTAAAAGCACTCGTAACGGCAGCACCAAATAAAATTTGCGGCAGTAGCCCAAGGATGAGATATTCGGCGGCGTGCTGAGCTTAAATCATTCACAGCGACGTAAAGTACGAAGTATGCGCGGCGCGTAAAATTAAAATTCGCAGCGGCTAAATTTAAAGCCTGCGCGGCGATAATCAAAGCGGCGCCCGCATCGTAGCGAGCTGCGCATTAAAATTTAAAGGGATAAAATGTATGAAGATTTTCAAAGAGCAAAGCTGCAAGGCACGCTCGGCGCGCTCTGTCTACTGGTCGCAAGCGTGGCGTATTCTATAAAAGGCGAGATCGCTTACTTGGATTCTCAAATCTTAGTGTGGATTTTTGCCTTTACATTCCTTTATCACGCGCTTAAAAACATCCAAAATATCACGGGCCCGCAGATTTTTATAATCTTCAAATACGCTTACAGCATTGCGCTTGCGGCGCTGCTATATTTTTAAGCCATTTATATACTTAGAAGATGTGATTGCAGTAGGCTGCAAATATACGTGCCGTATTTGATTTTTGCGGTTACGCTCTCTTGGATAATTATAAATTTTAAGTTGCGCGCCGCTACCGGATGCAAGCTTTTTGCCGTATATGCCGCGCTGCTAATCGCAGATATCGGCGCAGACGTCATCTACGGCATGATGTTTAAAATACCGGCCTCCGCCGCTATAACGATGGGCGTCATAAATTGCATGGAACTGCTAAATTTAATCTTAAATCCATTGGCGTCCGTAGTGCTGCTTCTTGCGTGGCTTAATATGAAAAACCCCGCCGAAGCAAAGGGTCTATGGAGCCAGGCGGAGAGATAAAATTTGCCCGCGTTTATACTCGCGCGGAGTTTAAATTTAGATCGCGCTGGGGCGTTTACAAATATGAAATTTCACGCTGCTTGCGCTGTTTTGGCAAAGACACACGGCTACCAAAACCTGCCCGCTGTCCGTCTACGCAGTGCAAATTTTGGCTGCATCGGCGCGATCCTCGACAAAATTTATTAAATTTCGCACCATACGACTATAAGCCCGCTTCGCCGCACTCGTAGCCGAAAATTTTAATCCCCGTATCGCTCTGCTCGTAGCGCAACGCGGGGATCTTTTGCAATAGATTTTTTAGCTTCGCTAGATCGTTTTTCCGCCCGCCATCGAAGGCTCGCGGCACCCACACCCACGCGATCTCGTCGTATGCAAATGAACCTACAGAAAAACTAGCTCGCTTTGAGCCCGCCTCCCATTTGGAGGAGTTTTTGATCGCGTAGAAGTTTGGATAGAGGATTTTTTTGATGATAAAGCATTTGCAAAATTTAAAATCCGCGAAAAACTCCGCCCATATCGCATCCTCGGTAAAATAGCCCTTCGCGCGCAGGCGCTTTTTCTCTTTACGCAGCCTGATCGGCTCATAAAATCGCCGCCAAGCCCTCGCGCAAGCATCCATAAACGCGAGCATGCGGGCGAAGTAAATTTTAAAAAGCGCCTTAAAAAGCTCCATCTACTTCTCGATCTGCGATTTTAGCGACTTATCGATTGCGATCTCGTTTGAGCTTATGTCGATGCTCTGCAGCGCCTTGTCCTGGAAGATAAATCCGACCTCCTTCGCGCCGAAGCTCTTGGCGATCGCCTCCAGCGTGTCGGTCGCGGATTTGTGGATCTTGCCGCCAAGATCGTTGATGATTTTTAGCGAGAGCTGCTTGACCTCGTCCTTTGCGTCGTCGATGAGGTGGTTTTTATCGCTTTCATCGAAGCTCGCACCGAACAGCCCGTTTAGCGAATCGGGCAGCAAAAACGGTAGCAGCTTGGCGTTTTTCTCGTCATAAATTTTCATATCTTTGATCGAGTATTTGTATTTGCACGGCGGCATCTTGATCTCGTAGCGATCCTCGCCCTGCGGCAATATCGCAAACTCGGGGCTTAGCAGGTCGTAAACGAACTCGATCTCAAACTCGAAGATGATGGCAATCTGCTTTTTCGTCATCAGCGGCGAGACGAGCGAGCCCAGCAGCCCGCTGCCTACGTTTTGCTTACGCGTGACGATCTCTTTGGAGTAAATTTTAAAAACGCTCAGCTCGCCGATACTTTTAAGCCGCGTGATGTCGGTGGCGATCTGCGGCTTGCCCGCCTGCTCGCCGCTTTTGCGCATCTTAAAAAACATAAAAACCAAGATGCAAAATATCACTAAATTTAGAAGAAAAGCAAAATTTTCCAAATTTCATCCTTTAAAATTTTATCGGTATTTTAGCAAAATACAGCGCCGATTTGTAGTGCAATTAAAATTTTACGATTTTTGCGGCAAGAAATTTTAAAATCGTAGAACGAATTTCAAAGAAGCGAAGCGCAATTATTAAATTTAACGCGGACGCAGTCCGCACCACGGCTAGCGTCGTCGGGGGATGGGTGGGGTTTGTGGGCGAGCGGAGCAATGCGGTGCTGCGGAGGCGGCGCCCGCGAGAAGTGTGACCTCGCAATTGGGGCCCCTTCCCGCTTCAAGATTACGATATCACGAGCTAAAATTTAAACGGAATTTTATAAGGTAAAGCGACGCTTTAAATTTAAGTTGTAAATTTATCAGTTAAATTCCAAAAAATTTATGCATATTTACGTGGACGTTGTGTGCCATACATGACCAGTAAGGGGGCGGCGCTCAGAGTTGCGAGGCGCACCCCGCCCCCTTACCAACCCCCACCCGCGCGACGCTAGAAGGGCGAGCTACGCTTGCGCTAATTTTACGATTTAAATTACGACACGCAGAATTTTATGCTTATTTGTTTCATTAAAATTAAACTCAGGCGTAGCCTGCACCGCTAGCGTCGTCGGGGGTTAGGTGGGGTTTGGGGCGGGAAGGGGAGCGACCTCGCAATTCAAGCCCCCTTCCCGCCCCAATAGAAATACACCAAAGATTAAAATACCCACGCAAAGCATTTCGGCACGGTGGGTATAAAGCGGATGTAAATTTAAAATTTAACCGCCGTGAGTCGAGAAGCGCAATCAAAGCCCAAGCTCAAAGCTCTAAGAAATTTTACAAAATCTCCCTGAAATCATACCCTGCGTTTTTGAGCGCCCAGGCGATGTCCTCTTGATGAGCCTTGCCTTTGGTCTCAAGCGTGATCGTGATCTGCGCGTCGCCGTACTCGATGTTGGTCGAAAAGCGGTCGTAGTCGATCTTGACGATGTTTGCATTGGCGCGGCGCAAGATTTCGGTAAGCCCCGTAAGCGCGCCCGGCTTATCGACGAGCGTGACGTTGATCGTCATCTTGCGGTGCGATTTTATGAGGCCTTTTTCGATGATGATGTTTAGCATCTGCACGTCGATGTTGCCGCCGCTTAGGATGATGCCGATCTTTGCGCCCGCGGGGAATGCAAATTTCGCGTTCATCAGCGCCGCTACGCCTGCCGCGCCCGCGCCCTCGACGATGATTTTTTGCTGCTCGAGCAGATAGAGTATCGCGCTTGCGATCTCCTCGTCATCGACCTGCACGAACTCATCGACGCACTCGATGATCGTAGAGAGCGTGATCTCGCTCGTATCTCGCACTGCGATACCGTCGGCGATGGTGCGGACCGATTTGGAATTTAGCGGCTTTTTCGCGACGAAGCTATCGTGCATCGCAGGCGCGCCCTTGGCGGCTACGGCGATGATTTTGATATCCGGGTTGATCTGCTTGGCGCAGCTGCAAACCCCCGTCGCAAGCCCGCCGCCACCAACCGGAACGACGATGTATTCAAGATCTGCGACCTCCTCGATCATCTCAAGCGCGATCGTGCCTTGGCCCGCTTGGACGAACTCGTCGTTGAAGGGATGCACGAATGTCAGATTATGCTCTTTGGCATATTCCAGTGCAAACGCGTACGCCTCGTCGAAATTATCGCCCTTTAGGATGATCTCTGCGCCCAGAGCCTTCGTGCCGCTTACCTTAAGTAGCGGCGTGGCTTCAGGCATTACGATCACGGCATGCACGCCGAATTTTTGCGCGCTCATCGCTACGCCTTGGGCGTGGTTGCCCGCGCTTGCGGCTATTACTCCATGTGCCCGCTCCTCATCCGTAAGATGCGCGATTTTATTGTAAGCCCCACGGATCTTATACGCGCCGGTGCGCTGCAAATTCTCGCTTTTGAGATACACTTCCGCGCCGTAAAGCTTGCTGAGCTTCGGCGCCAAAGCAAAGGGCGTTTTATAGACGAAATCGTTTATCGTGCGCTTTGCTTGGATGATTTTATTTAGATCAACCATCTATTTCCTTTCGTAATTTTAAATTTTGTTATTATACATATTTTAGGCGAAATTTTATCTCGCGCGCAGCCTAAATCCGCGACTTCGGTTTTAAGCTCACCTAGCTCCTGCGCTTTAGCAGCACGCCGCATTCGATATGCGCCGTATGCGCGAACTGATCGAATATCGCAAACCTGCGCACCTCGTGCGTTGCGCAAAGCGAACGTAAATTTTCAAAAAGCGTCTGCGGATTACAGGAGATGTAGATCAAATTTTGAAAATTTTTTATGAAATCAATCACGCTAGGCTCCAGCCCCGCGCGCGGCGGATCGATCAAGACGTGCGAAAAATCGTAGCTGAAAATATCGATCCCCTTTAGTCGCTCAAACTCGCGCTGCCGCGCAAACGCGCTCATCAGCTCATCCGCGCTAAGGCGGACGAATTGCGCGTTGCAAACGCCGTTGAGTTCGCAGTTTATGCGGGCATTCGCGATCGAGCTTTTTGAAATTTCACTCGCCAACACGCGGTTAAATTTAGCCGCAAGCGGGATGGTAAAGTTGCCGTGCCCACAGTACAGCTCCAGCAGATCGCGCGCGCCGGAGCTTTCTGGGCGCACGGAATGTTTTTCGCAGCTCGAATTTTGTGCTGCGGACTGCTCGCGGCTAGAATTTTGCGCGACGGAATTCTTTTTAGCCAAATTTTGCGCGCTTTGCTTTTCGCAATCCAAATTTTGCGCGGTCAAATTCTGTTCGATGAAATTTTGAGGGGCGGAATTTTGCACTTCCAAATCCTTGCGAGTGGAATTTTTATCTGTAGTGCCCTCGTCTACGGACGCGCAGTTAAATTTCACGGAATTTTCGCCGCTAAATTTTGCAGAAGCGAAATTTGCTTTAACGGAATTTCGACAAGCGGCGTCAAATTCGGCGGAATTTTCAGAAGCAAAATTTCGATCCGTAGAATTTCGCGGGGTGGACTGCTCGCAGCCGTAATTTTGCACAGCGGAATTTTGCGAGGCAAAATTTTTTTCAACAAAATTCCTATCGGCGAAATTCTGCGCGGCGCACAGCTCGCTCGTGCCCTCTTTGCCGAAGTCCACGCAGCTTCTCGCCCAGGCGATCATCTTTTCGTTCACGCCGCGGTTTGGCTGGATGAAGGCGTTTTCGCCGAAGCGAAATTTATAAACTCGCCCGTCCACACAAAGCTCGTCTATGAGGCTTAGCTCGCCGCTTAGAAGCTTCTGTCTGCGCGCGCGAGCCATGATCGTGATACCAAGCTTGCCCGCTAGTTCGCAAATCGCCTCCTGTTCGCGCTCGCCCAGGCGCTTGTGATAAAGCAGCGTCGCCAAAATCCCGCTAGCACACGAGATAAACTCGACGCCGAAGAGCTTCTCTTTTAAAGCTTCGCTCCGCCTAAGCGCCTCTAGCAGTTGCGGCATTAAATTTGCGATAGGAAGCGCCACTTTAGGGCATTCGTTAATTAAAATTTTCTTGCTACGTGCGCCGCCCATCGTGTAGGCAAGATCAAATGCGCTATGCCAAATATCGTGCCAGATGCCAAATTCCGCCCTAATGCGGTAATTTTGCGGCTGTGAGGCAAAAAACTCAAACTCGCCGTCAAAAAATTCTCTAAGCTTATCGCCTATCAGCTGCTTTTTGTATAAAATTTGATCCTCATAAGACCCGCTGAGCGTGCAGCTGCCGCAACTACCGAAGCTTTCGCAGTTCATACATCCACTCTTTTACCCACCGTGCGCAGTAAAAGAATGATAGCCGCGATACCCAAGATCAGACATCCCCACACGCTAAGCCCAAAGCCCGCAGGCAGGTAGCCGCAAACGATACTGATGCCGCAAACGACCAGCGCATAGGTCATCTGCGTGCTTACGTGCTCGATGTGATCGCAGCCTGCGCCCATCGAAGAGAGGATCGTCGTATCCGAAATCGGCGAGCAGTGATCGCCAAAGATCGCTCCGGTGAGTACTGCGCTGATATTTACGCACATGAAAACGTGAAATTCCTCGCCGCTAAGGCCATATTTTTGCCCCACGGCGTGCGCTAACGGCACAGCCAAAGGCGTGACTATACCCATCGTACCGAAGCTCGTACCCGTTGAAAAGGAGATAAACGAGCTAAGCACGAAGATCACGATCGCAAGAGCAAAGCGCGGCGTAGCGTCACTTAGAAGCTCGACTAGGTAGCGCGAAGTGCCTAGCTCCTTGATAACAGAGCTTAGCGACCACGCAAAAAGCAGGATTATGACGGTATTTAGCATACTTTTCCAGCCGCCAACCCAGACCTCGATCGCCTCTTTGACGCCGTAAATTTTTTGCGCGATACCCAAAACGACGGCGATGATCGAAGAAAAGAGCGCGGATTGAAACAGCACGACCGAGGCGTCCGCTGCGCTAAATGCGGTACGGATCGAAGTAAAGCTAAGAGGGGCTGCCTTGACCGCCTCCAAAGCCTCGCCCTCCAGCGAGCTGTAGCCATTAAAATAAAACCCGATGACGGAAAGAACGATCATCGCTCCTAGCGGGATTATCGCGTTTAGCTTGCGAAGTGCGACGCCCTCTTTGGGCACGAAAATTTGATCCTCTAAATTTTTAATTTTAAAATCCGTAGCTCCGCTCTTACCGCCGCGAGATGCGATCTCTGCGCGATACATCGATCCAAACTCCCTACTCATTACGGCGGTAGCGACTACGAAAAAGATCATGAAAATATTATAAAATCTATACGGGATCGTCTCTACAAAGACGGTGAAAGCGTTTATGTTTTCTATGCCGATCTGCGAATAGGCCTCTTTGATCGCCGAAATTTCAACTCCGACCCACGTGGAGATCACTGCGATACCGGTGATCGGCGCGGCGGTCGCGTCGATGATGAAGGCGAATTTCGCGCGCGAAATTTTAAATTTATCCATAAGCGGTCGCATGATAGGGCCCACGATCAGCGCGTTTGCATAATCGTCGAAAAATATCACGATACCCATGAGCCAGGTGTAAATTTGACCCAAAACGGGAGTGTCTGCGTGCTTGCTAAGCCAGAGCGCAAGCGCCTTCGTGCCGCCGCTTTTGGTCACCAGAGCGATGAGCCCGCCGATACACATGACCTGAAGCAAAATGCCCGCATTCCACGTATCCGCCATCGATTTTACTACGCGCGAGCACAGGTTCGTAAAGGCAAAAAGCGCCGAAGCCGCGATGCCGTGATCTACCATACCGACGAGAAAAGTCCCGCTTAGCACGCCCAAAAACAGCGACAAAATCACGTCCTTGGTGATAAAAGCAAGCACGATCGCCGCAACCGGCGGTATAAGCGTCAGCACGCCGTAAAGCTCGCTATTTCGCACGGCGGGCTCCACGTCCGCAAGCGCCAGCGCGGGCAAAAAAATCGCCGTAAAGATAAGCAAATTTTTTAACATTTTAATCCTTGATGATTGATAAAATTTTAAAATTTAGCCCCCGATCGGGGTTAAATTTTAAAATTCTGCGCACTTTGCAGCAAATTCGTATTCACGCGCTTTCTTTTACGGCGATTATTGAGCGCCTTAATCGCGCAACAAGCTCTGCTATTTTGCTGCGTTTGCAATTTTGCGCACGCATTTTTAAGCAATTTATCACGCAGAAAAATCTCTCCGGTGCAAAATACCGCGCGCGGCGTAATCAAAAAGCGTTTTATAAGTGCATTTAAATTCTACTTAACATAGCAAAAGCCCCCAAGTCAAGGTAAAATTCCGCAATGTTGCGACACTTGCTTTGCCGCAAGAGCGATAAATTTCGTGCGCAAAATTTGACGAAATCCCGCTCTTGATCGCAAACCAAAATCCCTCGGCAAAAATTTTATCGCGCATAAACGCACAAATATCGCCATTTTTAAAGCTCGTCTGCGCGTTTATAAAATTTCAGAGCATGCAACCTGCGCAAGCAAAGCGATAAAATTTTAAAGCGTTAAATTCTACCAACTCGCACTCGAAAAATCCGCTAAATTTATAGAATTTACAAAGCGGCAAAACATTAAATTTAAAGCTCATAAGGCTTTTGCAAACCCAAAACGCTGCAAACCTAAAACGACGACGAAGCGGCGAGCGACCCTTTAAATCAAGCCCGCTAATTCTCACGCTCAGGTGCATCTTGCGGATCGCTCGTAAAATCATCGCTTACTTGCGTAGGACTTAATCCAAGCGAGCGCAAATAGCTCTGCGTAGCCGCTTCACCACCCGCAAGCGCGTAGTCTAGCGCATTTAGCCCCGCCTCGTCGGCCGCCTTTTCGTTTGCGCCCGATTTTACGAGCAATTCAACGATCTGCTTGGTACTTTTTTGCGCCGCAAACATCAGCAGTGTCTTGCCCGCGCCCGAACGTTCACAGCTGTCGCTACGCTCGCCTAGCGACGCTAGAGCCTGAGCTTCAGCGCTGCCGATCTGGCGGACATTTACGCTAGCGTGCGAGTAGATTAGCAACTTTACGAGCTCATAATTTTTTGCCGCGGCGGCGAAAAATATCGGAGTTTGCCCAAGCGAGTTTTTATAGCCAACCAAAGCGCCTTTAGAGATCATAAATTTAGCGCTTTGAACGTTATTCATCGCGTAAAATAGAGAGTTTTCCTCACCCGCATTCACCTGCGCGCCTCGCTCGATCAAAGCGCCGCTAAAGCGCTCGTCATATCCTAGCAAAAGCGCCAGATCCAGGGCATTATCAAGCTCGTAAATCGCAAAATCCTTGCTAAAAAGTAGCGTACGAAACTCATCTGCACCTACTCCGCCTTTTAGCGCCAGCTCAAGCTCACCGTAATCTCCCGCCTTGCGATCCTTTGCGGCGTATGCGATAAATTCCGCTATCACGGCGCTTGCCAGCTCATCGGCGTCGTTTTTATTAAATTTGGCGGCGAAATAATCTCTTAGCGCCTCCCTGGTTGCCGGGATCTCGCCCATAAAATTGCCATAAGCGATGAAATTTCCAATCTTGCGCTCGGAGTAAAATTCTAAGGCTTCAAGCGATTTTTCGCTAATTTGCGCGTAGTTTTTCTCTTTAGCATAGCTCAAAAAGCCCTCGCCATCCATCCCCGCAAATGCCAAGGTTCGCTCAAGCCTTTTTTCGTTCAGCAAGGCTTCGTTACCGACACAATCGATATTTTCGTCCCTGATCTCAGAAGCCGCGCTTTTTAAATTTTGCAAAAATTCTGCGCCAGCTAGCGAGCCTTTACAGCCAAAATCGCTTTGCAGCAGCTCTTCGTCCGCAGGCTCTTTGCTAAAAAAGCCGCGCGGATCGCTTAGTATCTGCTCGCAAGAAGCGCCAAAAAGCGTGCCGCAAAAAACAAACGAACCCATTAGAATTTTTCGCATCGCTACCTCGAATTGCATTTGAAGCGTTATTTTACCTTTAAATTTATTTATTAAAACTTAGTGCGGGCGGTGGAATTTTATGGAATTCCTTTCAACCTTATAAAATTTTGCGGAATTTTTAAAATTTTACGGCGCAGCGACGTTAAATAATGGTAGTTATAGGCGCAGCAATGGAGGGCTATATGAGGGCACAGCGATCGGCAGGCTAAAATTTTAAAATTTACGCGCGAGCTAGCGGTAAAATAAAATTTTGCAAGCTGTACAGATCTGGCGGAATTCCGTGCTAGGTTTATCGTGAAATAAAATTTTGTAAGAGAAGCCCGTGCCACAAAATTCTACGCACAATTAGTAGAGAGATAGAATTTGCGAGGTAAAATTCCTCGCAGAATAAAAGAATTTTGCAGCGAGTAGAGTTAAATTTCGCCGCGCAAAATTCCGCGCCTAGCGCAAAATCCGCCGCGTTAAAATTTAGCGAATTTCAATCTGATGGAATTTAGCACGACCGTCACGGAGCTAAAGCACATCGCAGCAGCGCCGTACATAGGCTTTAAAAGCACGCCGAGCGCCGGATATAGCGCGCCTGCTGCGATCGGGATACATACGGCGTTGTAAAACAGCGCCCAGAAGAGGTTTTGCTTGATCGTCCGCATTGCGGCGCCGCTTAGGCGGAATAGATATAGCACGCTTGCAAGGTCGTTTTTTATAAAGATCGCGTCGCCCGCGCCCTTGGCTACGTCGCTGCCGCCGTTCATCGCGACACCGATACTAGCGGCTTTTAAGCTTGGTGCGTCATTGACGCCGTCGCCCACGAAAAGCACTCGCTTGCCTTCGTCCGTCAGGGATTTGATGAACTCATATTTACCGCTTGGAAGCACTCCGCTTCTTACCTCGTCGATGCCGAGGTTGCGAGCGACGAAATTTGCCGTTTTGGCGTTATCGCCCGTTAGCATGACGGTTTTTACGCCGCTTTTTTGCAACGTCTGCACGACGCTGCGCGCTTCAGCTCTGATCTCGTCGCTAAATGCGATGAAGCCCGCGTACGAGCCGCCTATCGCGCAGTAAACGACGCCGAAGCCCTTGTCTAAAAGTTCCTCCGCTTTTACTTCGACGCCCGCATCCACGCCGCGCTCGCGCAGAAAGCCCGCGCTGCCGCAAAGAATTTCGCCGGTGGGATTTTTAGCGACGATACCTTTTCCCGCGATGCTTTCAAACTCGCCGTTAAATTTAGAAATTTCGCCGAATTTCAGCTCGGCAAATTTTACGATCGCCTTTGAGATCGGATGCTCGCTAAGCTTTTGCGCGTTTGCCAGAGCGTAGAGATCTTGAGCGCTCAGATCGCTGAAGCTTACCGAAATTTCGCCCTTGCTAAGCGTGCCGGTTTTATCGAAAACCGCGACGTCGGCGCCTTTTAAAATTTCTAAAATTTCAGGGTTTTTGATTAAAATTCCAGCCTTTGCGGCATTTGAGATCGCGCAAACGATAGCGATCGGCGTCGCAAGCCCTAGCGCGCACGGGCAGGAGATGATAAGCACGCAAATAGCGGCGGATGCGGCGTACGAGAGCCGCCCGTCAAGCGCCGTCCACGCTATAAAGCTAACAAGCGCGATCAAAATCACCGCGGGCACGAAGATATTTGAAATTTTATCCGCAAAGCGCGCGATCGGCATCTTTTTGTTGCCCGCCTCGTTCAGCAGATTTTTAATCTCAGCAAGCAGCGTCTGATGCGAAAATTTCGTCACCTTCACGTAGATGACGCCGTCGGTGCTGACGCAGCCTGCGTTTACCTCATCGCCTACGCTTTTATAAACCGCCAAGCTTTCGCCGCTGATGAGCGAGGTGTCGATCTGCGCGCCGCCTTCTACGATAAGTCCGTCGCAAGGGATGCGCGAGCCGTTTTTTACTAGCACCTTATCGCCCGGCTTTAGCGCTTCTGCGCGCACTTCGGCTATCGTGCCGTCGTCTTTGATCAAAAGCGCGGTTTTGGGGCTTAGATCGATTAGCCCCTTGATGTAGTCGTTCGCCTTCATCTTGCTGCGCTCTTCAAGGTATTTGCCGAGCGAAATAAAGGCGATTATCATAGAGGCGGAGGAGAAATAAAGATTGGTAAATTCATTCTGCGCGCCGTGCGTATAGACCCACGCCGCGGCCGTTAGCGAATAGGCAAACGCAAAAAAGCTTCCCATCGCCACGAGCACGTTCATATCAAAGCTTCTGTTTTTCAGAGAGCCGTAAGCGTGATAAAAGAAGTTTTTGCCGCAGTAAAATAGGCTCACGCACGCCATCGCCGCGCAAAGCAGCGCCTTTGGGACGAAGCCTAAAAAACCGCTCATCTCCACAGCCATTACAGCCGCGGCTAAAACGAGAGCGAGAATAAGTCTAAATAGCGCCGCTTTGAGGTTGCGCCGCTTTTTGCGCTCCAAATCCTCGTAATCCACGGCGATATCGTATCCCAGCTTTTTGATCTTGGCTTTTAGCGTCTCCTCAAGCGCCGGATCAGCAAGTACGAACTCGCCGCTGCCGTTTGCGAAATTTACGTGCGCCTCCTGCACCCCCTCGATTTTGCGGCTTACCCGCTCGATCGCATTGGAGCAGTTTATGCAGCTCATCCCGACGATATTTAGAGTGATTTTGCTTGACATTGCGTTAGTTTTTAGGCTAGCTTTTCTGCGACGCTAAAGCCCAAATCGTCCATCTCCTCTTTAAATTTAGCCTCGTCGCGCGGATCTAAGCTTAAACTCACCACTCCGCTTGCTACGTCCACCTCGATCTCGCCGAAATCATCCTTAAGCGCGTTTTTGATCGTCCTCGCGCAGTTTTCGCAGTGGATATTTTGCGCCTTAAATTTTACGCTTTGTTTCAAAGCCATGGGTCTCTCCTTTGGATTAAAATTTCAAAACTTATACTACTTTTTAATAAATTTTATTTCAACGCCCGCTCCTGAAATTTAAGGGTTTTTCGTTATAATCACCCGTTTTTAAATTTAAGCTTTAAGGAATTTTATGGGACGAGCTTTTGAATACAGACGCGCTTCAAAAGAAGCTAGATGGGGGAAGATGAGCAAACTTTTCCCAAAACTGGGCAAAGCCATAACGATGGCTGCGAAAGAGGGCGGCGAAGATCCGCTGATGAACTCCAAGCTGCGCGCCGCGATCGCCACGGCAAAGGCGCAAAATATGCCCAAAGACAACATCGACGCGGCTATCAAGCGCGCAAGCGGCAAGGATAGCGCCGATATCAAAACGATCTTTTACGACGGCAAGGCGCCCCACGGCGCACTTCTCATAATCGAATGCGCCACAGATAACCCGACCCGCACCGTCGCGAACGTAAAGTCGATTTTAAACAAAGCCAAGGGCGAGTTTTTGCCGAGCGGCAGTTTGAAATTTATGTTTTCGCACAAGGCTGTTTTTGAGACCAAGCTGCCGAGCCGAGACATCGAGGAGCTTGAGCTTGAGCTCATCGACTTCGGTCTTAGCGAGCTTGAGATCAACGAGTTTGAAAACGATAAAGGCGAGCTCGAAAAGACGCTAGTAATCTACGGCGAATACGAAAGCTTCGGCACTCTAAACGAAGGTATCGAAAAGATAGGGCTTGAGATCATCAGCGCAAGTTTAAAATTCGTCGCCAACGAAAAGCACGAATTTAGTGAAGATCAGCTTGGTGACATAGACGCGCTACTAGAGCGGCTAGAGGATGACGACGACGTGCAGGCGGTTTACACCAATATCGCATAGGAGAAAAAATGGAAAATTTAAAAATTTACGACATCGACGCAGCGGCTTTGGCACGCGATAAATACGCCGTTATCAAAACCGAAAAGGGCGATATGAAGCTGGAGCTTTTCGGTGGCGAAGCCCCGCAGGCGGTTACGAATTTCGCTAGCCTCGCGCGCAGCGGGTTTTACAAGGGGCTAAATTTTCACCGCGTAATTCCAAATTTCGTAATCCAAGGCGGCTGCCCGCGCGGCACCGGCACGGGAGGTCCGGGCTGGCGCATAAAGTGCGAATGCGACCGCCAAAAGCACAAGCACGTGCGCGGCGCGCTATCGATGGCGCACGCGGGGCGCGATACGGGCGGAAGCCAGTTTTTCGTCTGCCACAGCGCACAGCCTCACCTAGACGGCGTGCACACGGTGTTTGGTCGTATCGTGGATCAGCCTAGCCTAGCGGTTTTAGACGCGATCAGGCAGGGCGATAAGATCATCGACATCGAGATTAAAGAGAGTCTACAATCGTGATTAAATTTAAACCGCGGGGCGCCAGACCGTGATAAAGATCGGCACGGACATAACCGCGGTGCGCAGGATCGCAGCGCTGCGCGCAAAATACGGCGCGAAATTTCTAAAGCGCATTTTGAAAAAATCCGAGCGCTCCTCCGCGCTGCGCGACGAAAGTATAGCGGGCGTCTATGCCGCCAAAGAGGCGCTTAGCAAGGCGCTAGGCACCGGCATCGGCGCGGAGTTCGGCTTTAAAGACGCTAAAATTTACAAAGACGCTCTGGGCGCGCCGCATTTAAAAATACGTAAAAAAATCCGTAAAAAATTTCATATCAAATCCGCAAGTCTTAGCATCACGCACGACGTAAACGTCGCAATTGCGGTAGTCGCACTCGATATAAAACTAACGAAATAACGAATATATAAGAGGACGAATTTTGAAAAAATATCTTATTAATTTTCTAAAATTTATAAAGCGCCATTATATAATCTCTGCGATTTTTATCATCTGCATTTTGACATTTATCCCTTATATGCCTATAAATATGGGCTTAAACTACGCCGGAGTTTGCACCA
>NZ_CALIJF010000278.1 GCF_938018035.1 uncultured Campylobacter sp.
CTACTATATATTAAAAAATGTATAGTAGCTCTTAAGCTTGTTAAACTCTTTGGAAGCTTTTATAATTTGTCCTATCATTTCCATATCCACCTATTAGTAAATCGCCGTCGCCTTTACCCATTAGCGTATCATCGCCATATCCGCCCAATAAAACATCGTCTTTGTAGTCGCCCGTTAAAAGTCCGCTTGGAGTTACGTCATAGGGGAAAAATGACGACGATAAAGGTCTTGCATAGACTGTTTTGTCGGGCATTGTTACTTTTAGAATACCTTTTTGCAAAGCGTTCATATCAATATCTGATAGTCCGTCGCCCGTTATTTTGTCCCATAAATTTTGTGCCTGTTTACGTAAATCAAATATGCCACTATCTTTTCCGTCCAACTTATCTAATAAATTTCCTATGTCATACCATATGTTATCCAACCGACAACAGGGATAAATTTTGTAATTGCAATAAGCCCAAAATCCACAGCTGCACCCACGACAGTATGCCCAAAACTTTGACCATCAGCTATATCATCGACTATACCAGCCAAACCATTTGCTAATCCTACTTTCTTGATATAATCGTCTAGTTTTTCTAATTCAATTTTTGTATATTTTTTGCCATTTATTTCTGTATATCTTTATAAGCCATTTAGCGACATATCGGCACCAGAAAGTGTATCTTTAAATCATTCAGCCAATTGTCTAGCTAAATCACTATTTTTTCTAAGTCTTACTTCTGCTTTGTCTAATTCTTGTTTAGCAACTAATTCTCTACTCATGTTTTTCTCCTTTTTAGGTTAAAATTTCTTTTCAACCAAATTTAAATTTATATGTTTCTTATCAGAAAAATATTTTTGTAAATCTGAATAATCTTGTTTATGAATTATATAAACCATATGAAATTTATCTTTAAGAATATCTAAACTAGACCTTCCTTTGCATATGAGTTCTCCATAATCAAATATAAAAGCAGGAAATAATGTAAAATCTTTCAAATTTCCGCCTAAAATCAAATGAAAAATAAGTTTAAACAAACAATTTAAAAGTAAATAAATGACATAATAGGCGATAAGATAATGAACCATTTTTACTAATGCAACCATAAAAAATATAAGTAGATTAAAAACAATAATTCCAATTAGCGATGATGGTGTAAGCAGTCTAAAAGTCCTTACGATAGGTTCTAAATCAACTAAATTTTTAACCCTTTTAACTTCGCCATTTATAATAAATTCGATTGTTTTATTTGTAAATTTTGTTTCGCATTTATTTTTAATAATGTAATAATAAAATGTAGCGACGATATGCAAAATGCCAATTCCAAAAAAAGCCCATAGAAAAATATTGCTAATATTTGCAATCCCCATATAATCGGCATAAACCAATAAAACAAGCACTGTTCCGCAATGAGAAAAAAAGAATAAATTTGAAAGAAAGAATTCATAAGGATTTTTAATTACTATCGGTTCTTTATCGTAGTCTCTTTGATTGAAATCGCTTAAATTTGCGTTTTCGTTTGAGTTTAAATCCCGTTTTTTAACATTTTTATTCCAGTTTTTAAAATTTTCCAAATTTTATCCTTCCATTTTTTGCTTTTCTCGTCATTGCGGGTAAACTTTGCAAGCGAAGCAATCTGCCGACAGTAAATGTTATAAAAATCTCAGTCCTATTCTCATCTTTGATTTGGTTGCTTTTGCGAATTCTATATCCACCTTACTTAAGCAGCTATAAATTCCCCGTGAGTCTTTAGCCGCTTCACTTACTCCAGTCCATTCGTAGATCGGCTCATCGATAAGAGCAACCTTAGAGCCTTGCTTTACGGTGTTAGAATTCTCATCTATCGTTATCTCTTTGTAGTTTAGATCGATACTTTTGATATTATTATCCGCAAGCGAGCTTGGCTCTCCTTTGTCGGTAATGCCGTTAGAATTCGTACCTTTCCAAATTTTAAGCTTATTAAATATCTCGTCCTTTTCGTCTATTATGTTGTCGCCATTTAAATCATAGGCCTTTAAAGCTTCATAGCCGTTGGTCGCTTTTTTATCTGTGTATCCGTAAGCGGCATTTGAAATAGTATGATTTCCGAATAGTTCATTTCCATTGTCTATTTTACCAGATACTATCATCCCCCCCCTATCCCTCAAACAGATCAAAATTTTATCCGCAAATTCTCTAAATTTTAAAATAGCTACCACTTTTGCGAGATAGGCAATTTAAAATTTTAAAATGCGTCGGCGAGAAAGTAAGGGCAAAATTTATCTGTCTTGTAAAAATTTTACATCGTAGTATTCGAGCAGAAGCGGAAAGCGGCAGTAAATTTTATCGGGTAGCGCCTTTTTTGTATGCTTAAGCAATGCGATTCGCGCTAATAATTTTCCCGCGATACTACATAATCTTGATCGTCTGCATTAAACCATCACTATTTTCGCGTAGTCTTATTTCCATACAGGTATGAAATAAAATTTCAGAATTTCAAATTTTGCGCCGTAAATTCCTAACTATTGCCGTATGATTACATTATTATGTATATGTATTTAAATCGTGGCAAATTTAGTTTCGAGCGATTCTAATATCTCGATTGAAGCACCGTATTAAATTTGAAATTTATCTCAAAAGAGATAGCCGTGCCTTAAAGACTCACTGAACGATCAGCTTGCCCCTTCGCGCGCCAAAACGACCTTGAAAGTTTTTAAAATAATTACGATATCGTTCCATATCGACCAGTTTTTCATATACCACGTATCCATGCCCGCCCTGGTCGCAAAATCCACATCGCTGCGCCCGCTCACCTGCCAAAGCCCCGTGATACCGGGCTTAACGGCGAGTATGAGATCAGCGTATTCGCCCATATCTTTGCGCTCGTATTGCGCGCACGGGCGAGGACCTACGATGCTCATTTCGCCCTTTAGGACGTTGATCAGCTGCGGAAGCTCATCAAGCGAGCTTCTGCGCAAAAAATTGCCCAGCTTCGTGATGCGCGGATCATGCTCGTATTTGTGATATTTTTCAAAATACTCCACCTCTTGCGGATTTTGCTTTAGATACTGAGCTAAAATTTCATCACCGTTTTCTTTCATCGAGCGAAATTTCAGGCATCCAAACGGCTTGCCGCCAAACCCCATTCTTTGGTGCGAAAAAAATATGCGTCCCTCCGGTTCTTTTAGCTTCATCATTAGCGCTATTACGCCGAAAATCGGCACCAGCAAAGGAAGCGCTAAGAAAATTAGCGCCAAATCAAGCCCGCGTTTAAGCGCTAAATTTAGAGGACTTTTCAGAGAATTTCGTATCGCAAAGAGGCTGGTGCGTGATGCAAAGACGCTGTAAATATAGGTCTGCGTAAAGTCGTACGAACGCAGCACCGGGGTAAATAAAATTTCTTTATTTTCCCTGATGTTACTCTCGATGAGCTCGTTTAAGGCACTCGCTTCGAGCCTGCTTCCGCCGATAAACAGTACGTCGTAATCCCTGCCTAGCGCTCTTACATATCCAAGATATGTGCTTCCTAAAACAGAGCTTTCAAACTCCTCGCCCTCGCCTAAAATTTTCGCCCTCTTTCGCCATAATCCAAATTTAAAAAGCTTCCTTTTCGTTACGAGCTTCAAAAGCGGCAAAACCACCGCCATAAAGGCGAAGCTCAAAATAAAGCTGGCACGCGAAAATTCGTAATTAACTTTGATTAAAGCAAGCAGCGCCAGGCTTAGTAAAAGCCCCAAGAAGCAGCTTTTTACTAAAATTCTACTCTCGTGCCAAAAATCATACCGCCTCGAATAGATCCCTTGATAGAAAAATAGAAATATCATTATGACATAGGACGGCGCGAAGCCCTGATACCTGCCGATGTCCAGCAGCACGTTATCGCCGTAGAGCAAATTTTTAAGCACCACGGCAAGCCCGAAGCAAAGCCAGATGCCGAAAATATCGACCGCCAAGATTATCAAAACGCAGAGTTGCTTTTTCATCCTAACTCCTATTAAAATCATCTTGCAGGCGCACGATATCGTCCTCGCCGGTGTAGCTGCCGACTTGAGCCTCAATTAGCACGACGGGGATTTTGCCCTCGTTTGCAAGGCGATGGACCTCGCCCATCCTAATGAATGTCGATTCGTTCTCGCGCAGCAAGAAATTTCGCTCGTTAACAGTCACGGTTGCGGTGCCGCTAATGACGATCCAATGCTCATTGCGATGATAATGCTTTTGTAGCGATAATCGCTTGCCAAGCTTAATGACGATGCGCTTGATCTTGTAACCGCGCTCATCTTCAAGTACCGTGTAACTGCTCCACGGGCGGTGCGTCGTTACGTGCACGCGCGCTAGATCGCTATCCTTCAGCCGCTCCACCACCTGCTTTACCTTTTGGGTAGAGCCTTTTTTGCATATGAGCAAAGCGTCTTTGGTATCGACGATAGCGAGATCCTCGACGTCTATGGCTGCTATAGTGCGGCCCGAGCCGATGATGAGATTGTTTTTAGAATTTAGAGCGATATTTTGCTCGCTTGCGGTGTTGCCGTTCGCGTCTTTAGGCAGTTCGGCGTCTAAACTATCGAAGCTTCCCAGATCGCTCCAACCGATGTCTGCAGGTACGACCTTGGCAAGGCTCGTGCGCTCCATAACTGCGTAATCGATGCTATCTGCGGGTATCTCTTGCATATCGCCTAGTTTAATTCTAATCGGATTTTCCGCGTTAGAATTTTCATGCGCACGAACGCAGGCTTCGTAAATTTCAGAGCTCTGCGCCTTTAGTTCGCCTAAAAATACGCCAGCTTTAAACATAAACATGCCGCTGTTCCAGTAAAAATTCCCCGCTTCTATGTAGCTTTGCACCGCTGCAAGCTCAGGCTTTTCGTGAAATTTTAACACGTCCTCGCCGTTTGCTTCGATATAGCCGTAGCCCGTATTTGCATCCGCTGGCTTGATACCAAACGTCACCAAAAACCCCTGCTTCGCAAGCTCGTGCGCGCGCAAGACGCTGTTTTTATACGCTGCCTGATTTCTAATTAGATGATCGCTCGGCGTTACGAAAACGATCTCCTCGGCCTTTAAGCTCAAACACGCAAGCGCAATCGCAGGAGCTGTGTTTCTACCGACGGGCTCGAGCAGAAATTTTACGCCGCGCGTACCCAAAGCCTCAAGCTGATCAAGCGCCAAAAAATACTGCTGCTCGTTCGAGACGACGAGCGTGCGCTCGCATAGCGGGGAGTTTCGCTCATAGCTCATCATAAAAAGCGAGCGGTCATCAAAGAGGCGCACGAACTGCTTCGGCATAAGCGTGCGGCTGATCGGCCACAGCCTCGTGCCGCTGCCGCCACTTAGGATTATATTAGTCATTTAGGCCGTCCTTAAATTCCTCATATTTTTTCTTGACGTAGCTTTTGATCTCGGCCTCAAATCTCTCTTTTGAAAATTTTAGAGCATTTTTTCTGATGGCTATAGGATCAAATTTATCTATATTTATTTCAAATTTATTAATTGCATCTATAAGCTCATGCACATTTTGATTATAAAAATAAACGCCTGTTTGCATGTCTACAATAGTCTCTTTTGTGCCGCCTCTTCCCAAGCAAATCACAGGTGTGCCACAAGCCTGCGCCTCAACTGGTGCTATACCAAAATCTTCTTCTGCCATAAAAACAAAAGCTTTTGCTCTACTCACATAATTGCTGATAGCAATTTTGTCCAAAAAACCTACAAATTCAATATTACTATTAGATAAGTTTTTCAAATACTCTCTTTGGCTACCATCGCCAACTATTATTAGTTTTTTATCTTTTAACACATTAAAGGCCTTCACAATTATATCAAATCTTTTATATGGTTCCAACCTACCAACACTAACATAATACGACTCCTTTTTTGTTTCTAATCCAAAACTATCAATATCAACTGGCGGATAAATTACTACAGAATCTCTCCCATACCTACTCTTAACCCAAGACTGAACAAACTTTGAGTTCGATATTATAAAATCAGGTTTTTTTGATGCCTCTATATCAAATTTTTGCAAATACGGTATTATAAATTTAAATATTCTCTTTATTCCGGTAAAGTATAAATTTCGTTCTTCCCATATATATTTCAAATTTCTAGCTTGAAAATAAGATATATGTAAAGCTCCTTGGGATGTTACATATTTTGAAATAGCATGCGAAGAGCTAATTATCAATTTAGTGTCTTGTGGTAATTTTATGCCTTTTATAAAATATGGAAACAAAGGTAAAAAATATCTAAATCTCTTACCAAATAAATTTAATAAAGTATGGTTGATTTTAGGGATATTTCCATTAAATGTTTTATCAAGATCCTCTTTGCACATTATATTCACAAGAGTGTAGCATTCATCAAATTTAAATATTTTATGCAAAGAATTAATGACGCGTTCCGAGCCTGCATATTTATCCAGCCAATCAACAACTAAAATTTTTTTCATATTAATCTCCATTTATAATGTATACTATTTCGCAAAGAACTAATTTCTTTTTATAATTTGCTCATCCACATTCTTTTTACTTACAGCGTATATATAAGCCAATTCACGTCAATATAATATCACTTTCATCACGTTTTGCTGTGAGCAATTAATTTTATTACAAACCAGAATTCTATTGCTCCAAGGCTTAATTTTACAAAATCCACAACCTACAATTGGTATATAAATTATCTGAAACAATTTATTGACCTTTTTTAAAAGTAATCCTAAAAACCATATTGGCAAGCTGTTTGGTTGCAAATATCTTTATACCTCACAACTTATTTACTAAATTTATAATTTTATGTGCCGATTCCTCCCAGCTGAATCGCTTAATATTTTCAAAACCTTTAGCGCGAAGCTCGTTTTGTAAATTCTTATTATCTAAAATCAATTCTATCTTTGTTTCTATGTCATAAATATTTGTTGGATCAAAATACAAAGCACCACTACCGCAAATCTCCGGCAAACTCGTAGTTCCTGAACACAATACCGGGCAACCACATGCCTGGGCTTCAATCGGTGGAATTCCAAAGCTTTCATATAATGATGGAAAAACAAAAGCGGTCGCATTCTGATAATAAGCCATTAAGATATTTTCATCATTAATTTGTCCAACAAATCTTACGTATTCGTTACTAGCTATATCGCTTGAACGAAATATTTTTTGATCACAGCCGCCCACTATGTATAATAAAATTTTTTTGTTTTTACTATTAATGTTATTTATAGCTTCAATCAAATTTACTATATTTTTACTCTTAGAGACTGATCCAACATATAAAATATATTCTTCAATATTGCCATTAAAAATATTACTTACAATGTTATTTTTACTTCGAACAATATAACTATTATATACAACATCTATATTGCGATGTAAATTATATATATTTTTATAGTATGATAATATTTCCTGTTTCGTATAATTACTTACCGTAAAAATGAATTTACTATTTTTTATTATCAACGGAATTAGAAATTTATACATATTATGAAATAAAAAAGAATTCCATTCCTTATTTAAAAAAGACAAACTATGTATAACCGTAACTTTATTTTTATAGAATACTGGCGCCATATTGGCTAAATTTAATAACAATGGGTTCTGTCTTTTTACCAAAAACCTTGGTAATTCCAATTGCTCCCATAGATATCCTTGTAAATTTCCAATACAAATTACATCTAGCTCTTTTGCTACATCTATGTGAATGATATTTTTTGGAGCAACGAATCTAATATTATCTTTCAATATCCTTTTAAGCCACAATGAAATTTCAATTGCGAATCTTTGAACTCCAGTGATATTTTGAGTTAAAAACCTAGCATTGACAAACAGCATATCTTATACCTATAATATAATATTTAATCCACATATATACCGATTCCCTTCAAAAAAAATTTTAAGATACAGAACCAAGAAAGTTTCTGCAAATCATATTCTTTACCATGGCTATATTTTATTGCATTGCAAAACTCGTCTTTTGTATTAACCAAATAAATTATATCACTCATATCTTTAATCTGCTCCCACTCCACGCTAACAACCTTTAATCCGCAAGCTAGATACTCATACATTTTTAAAGGATTTATACTATTTACGAGATCGGGATAATCTTTAACATTAAAAGGAATAATACCCACCTGCGAATTATATAAAAACGCAGGAATTTTAGCGTATGGAATAGAACCCAAGATATGGATATTTTTTAGCTTTTTGAGTAAAGATAGATCTTTTTGCTCCGGACCTATTATAATAAAACTATAATTTGGCAAATTTTTAGCACAGTAATATACCAAATCCACATCAAACCAATCATGTATTGCGCCTACGTAAATTACCCTAGGCTCAGGAATATCTTCAAGCTCCTGCGGCAAAGACCTGTCTGCCGCTTTAAAAAAATCAAGATCAATACCATTTGGCACATATTTCATTTTAGATTTATCTTTTATTTGATCATATTTTTCCTTTAAATTTTTCGCCGTATAAATGACTGCATCTACCTTATTTGCGATATTTATCTCGGCATTAAACTGCGCGTCCGAAACCGCATTAAAGCCTTTTGAATAATCAGCTATCCTTAAAATAGATTTTTTATAAGTTACAGAATCTAGCAAAAAGCCGAACAACGGGCTATCGAACCACAATATATCAACCTCGCCAAAACTCCGCTCCTTTATAAAATTTAGCAAATTCGGGCACGTAAAATTCTGCCAATTATTTAAAACGAAATTTGATGATAAAAACGGCTTGTTTTGAGGAGTAAAAAGGGAGCGCGGAACATAATAAAAAATGTCCCCCGTGCTTTCGCCGCCTTTTTTATAAATTCTTTCCCGCTCTTTTAATTCGTTGCTATTTGCAAAAATTTTATGTATCGGCGAGATGGGATTTGAGATAAAAAGCACCTCATACCCTAGCTTTTCAAACGCCCTGGCATAGTGATGACTACCGACCTGAAACGGCGAAGTATAGTAATTTGCAACGGCCATTAAAATTTTTTTAGACATTTTTTATATCCTTAAACGTTAAAAAGATATGTTTTTTAGATATCTTCTCAATGCATTTAAAAGATTCATTTGATAAGAATTTCGGATGCGAAACAACAATAATATCTTTTGACTTATGGTTTTGAATTATGCATTCAAACAGAAACCTTGATATATTTTCTAAAGAAATAGCCCTATTGCTTGATTTAATTTTATTTATAAACGAAGGTTTTTCTATTTCTATGCCACTACCGTCGCCAAATTCTTTTGAATCCATAAGTCTTAAAAGTGCTTTATTTATAATCTTAAAGAATATTCCTATATTTGAAGTACTTATTGGAATCTCAATAAATTTTCCATTTTTATCTTCTTTGGTAACATCATTATCAAATCTATAAAAGCATTTTTTAGGAATATTTTTAAAATCGAAATAATGTATATTATTATTTGATTTTAGATCTGGTACTACAGACGAATCAAAAAATATCTCATTTTCTTCTAAATATTTTTTTATATCTTGAAATGGCTGAACGCACCATCCACCAGCCCTATAAGAATGTAGTTTATAATTTTTGTCTACTTCCGATATGATATCATAGAGTATTTTTATAGATTTATAAAAAATTTCTTCAATTTCATCTTGCGAATATGAATGTATCCGATAATGGTTATATCTATGGAATATCCATTTATTATTTTCTAGTTTAGCATCATACCAATGTGGATGCAAATGAAGCTCAACCCTATGTCCCTCCATTACCATTCGTTGAATCTGTCTTTTTATAGCAGCATAATCATCAAAAAGCTTATATTTTAATAACATCTCTATATAAATCACATCAATAAAAAAGGTGGCCGTTATCTGATTTTTGTGCAATGTATCCAAAAGTAGATCTGTGGGTTTAATAAGGCTCTTCATTAAAGTACCGCTATTTTTACCAAAAAAAATTTCATAATCAAAAGTTAAATAAATATTTTTGATTCTCGATTCTTGATCTATAACATCTTTAAAAGCCTTCTTCAATCTAAATAAGGAATATAATATTTTTATAATATTAAACATCTTATACTTGAATGGCTTTATAGGATATTTCCAAAGGTAACCCGTTTTCATATTTCCTCCGAATCTAGCCTTAAATCTCTGTATTGTTGATATTTTAGAATCTTTTAACGGATGAATTCTGGCTCCGACAAAATCATATTTCTCGACACCTCTTTTTTTCATATCTTTAATTATCTGCCAATGCATTAAATTAAGCGATCCGCCATGCGGTTTTTCTATACTTCCACCATACATATAATATGCACAATATTTATCCCAATAAATCATAGCACCGCCCTGAACGATATTGTTATAAATAGATACATAATATTCTATGTTCTCATTTAAACATTTAAATTCATTCATTGCAGCACTCTTAAAAG
>NZ_CALIJF010000279.1 GCF_938018035.1 uncultured Campylobacter sp.
GCTAAATTTTAAGATAAATTTGCGGGGTCTTATTAAATTTTATCCTCTTGCGTCGAGGTGTAAAATTCCAAAATCAATCCTTTGTTCTAAATTTAAATCCGTCTATCTAAACTACTCAAAATTTTAAATTGCGCCGAAGCGATTATACCCCTTAGTAATATAAATTTATTCATACGAAGCTACTGTGTTAAAAACCATCGTGTATTAATCCCGTGCTAGTCTAATAATTATTGCAAGCCGCAGGATGCACGAAATCAATAGAGCAAAGCCGTTTTCGCGTTGCCGCTTGTAATGCCTTCGATAGTTTAAAATATACACGTCCACAAAAGCGAAAATGATTCTTAGAGCAGATAAAATCAAAAACTGTGCAAAATTTCTCCAAAACAACTTGATGATTAAGGATTAGCGTTACAAAATTTTACTTATTTAGACCGATTCCTTGATTATATGTTGTACTTTATTTAAAATAATTTTTATAAAAATATCGATGGAATGGGGAATTATTAGTCAAATTTAATTCTATAGAAATACTTTAATAATTAATATTAAATTTATCCGCTTTGAGTTATAATCCGCGATTAAATTTCAAAATAGAGGAACAAAAATGCAAAAAGATATGTATTTTAAAAAGGCGAAATTTATCGCATTATCGATATGCGCGAGCGTTTCGATTTTATGCGGCGTCGAAGGCTCACACCTAAGCAGTGACGCAAATAGCACGAATCTTGGCGAAATCGTAGTAAGCGCGAGCGGCTTTCGCCAAGATATCAGGCAGGCGCCGGCCTCCATCTCCACCTTGGATAATAAAGAGATATCAAGCGGCAGCTTTACTTCGCTGCACGATATCGCGAATAAAATGCCTGGCGTCAGCGTTATCGCAGGCGACGACGGCCCGGCAAGCGGGATATCCATCAGAGGAATGGAAAGCTCTCAAACCCTTGTGCTTATCGACGGCAAACGCGTAAGTTCCGCGGCGGCGAACCCAAAAGGCGGAGCGGGCGATATGAACTCGAATTTTATCCCGCCCGCAGGAGCGATAGAGCGTATCGAGGTGATTAGAGGACCGATGAGCTCGCTTTACGGGAGCGATGCAGTAGGCGGCGTGATAAATATCATTACGAAAAAGAATTTTTCTAAATTTAGCGGAAGTGCTGCTATATCTACAACTATCCAAGATCACGAAGGTATCGGAGACGGCAAGATGGGCGAAGCCTACGTCAATATTCCCTTTGGGCAGTATGCGGCACTTCAGCTGTGGGGATATAAAAAGCTGCGCGGCGAGGATGGCTATAAGGGAGGCTATCAGAAGAGTGATAAATCGGATTCTAACGCCAAACTTTGGCTAACGCCGGATGAAAATAATAAATTTTACTTTCAAACCGGAAGACAAAATCATGATTATTCAAGGACTCTTAGTAAAACCGCCGTTTATCCCAACGCGCGTGGATTAAATCACTATAAATATAAAAGAGAAAATCACGGCGTCGGATATTTGGGTGAGTTTGAGAGCTTAAGTGCTGATATAAGTTATTTTTGGGATAAGACTCGCCGTACGAGCATTTTTGATAGCCTTTCTCCCGCAATCGTAAAAAATAGAAATTTTAATTCCAAATTTACGACTTATCTCGGTATAAATACGCTTACCTTCGGCTACGATTTTAGCAAACAGGATGTGCAAACGACTTTCATCGTTTCAAACGCGAGTAGGCAAAATTTACGCTCTCCGCAACGATTTTCTATGAACGAGCATGCGGGATTTTTAGAGGACGAGATTGAAATTTTGGAAAATACGCTATTTTTAACGCTCGGCGGCAGGCTCACGCATAACGAATACTTCGGCAACCACTTTTCTCCTAGAGCCTACGCGACGTTTAATATAGGTGATACCTGGACGATCAAAGGCGGCGTCGCAACCGGTTATAAAACTCCCAACGTCAATCAAATTTCGCCTGAAGTAGGCACGATTCAGGGCGGCTGGAGGATTATAGATTTCGGTAACAAGGATTTAAAGCCCGAGAAAAGCACGACCTACGAGATCGGGCTTTATTACGACAATGCAGACGATCTGCGCGGCAATATCACGCTATTTAAAAACGACTTCAAAGATAAAATTTTAGATACCGATGGCAGCAATATCAATAGGATTCCCGCTTACGGAGGCTGCGCCGGCGCGCCGAGCGTTAATTGTCCTGGTTGGGGAACGTATTTTAATATAGAAGGAGCCGAGGTTTACGGCGTTGAGCTGAGTGGCGATTACGATATTACTAAAAGGCTAAATTTCAAGGCAAACTACACCTATAGCCACTCCGAGATCGAAACCGGGGATCCTACGATCTATACGCCAAACGGCGCCGTTAAATTTAGCCAAACCAATCTTAGTAGGCTGGATGGCAAATCCCTGACCGCTACTCCGAAGCATGCCGCACATGCGACGCTTAGCTATAGGCCTATCGCTCCGCTTTCTACCTTTATCGGTCTTAATTACGAAAGTGAGCTTACAAGCGTACAATTCGGTCCGGGCAATAGAGTCAGCAAAAACGACAAAAAGCTTTTTACTACGGATTTGGGCGCACAATACGATTTAAACGATAATCTGAGCCTAAATTTAACCGCTTATAATATCTTTGATAACGTCCGATACGACGAGGGTCTCGCGGACGACGGCAATTACTATTGGTATCCCGAGGAGGGCAGGAGGTTTTGGTTTAAGGTAAACGCCAAATGGTAAGCCTAAAGAGCTTTCTTGCGGTATTTGACGCGCTATTTTTGGCGTGCTTATTCGCTTGCGATCTGGGGGCAAAACCGCTGCAAAAGATCGAGCGGATAAGCGAGGCTGCACGCGAGATATTTAGCGTGAGCGATTTTATTCTAAAAAGCAAGAGCGGCGAAAAATATAAAATTTTTATAGCTCGTCAAAAAAATGTCGCTCGCTACGATAGGGTAGTTTTTATGGTTGATGCGAACGCGCAGTTTCCGATACTTTTAAACTCCTATGCGAAAATTTATGCGAATGGCGCAAAGCAAAACGCAAAAGCGGTGCCGAAATTAAGCAAAACCGTCCTTATAGTAGGCATCGGATACGACAGCCCGCTAGCGTATGATATTAAGCGTCGCACGAGAGATTTAACGCCCGCGGCGAGCGGCGAAGAATATGCAAACGGCGGCGGCGCAACAGAATTTTACGATTTCGTAAAAGATGAACTATTTCCGCTCGTGGAGAAAAAATACTCTACGGCAAAAAGCGATAAAATTTACTTCGGACATTCTTTTGGCGGGCTATTCGGGATTTATGCTTTGCTGCGCGACGATGGGATTTTCGACGAGTTTTTTATCGCCTCGCCTTCGTTATGGTGGGGTGAATCACAACTGATCAGAGATGCCCTAGACGAGGGAAAGCTTAGATCAAATTTAAAAGCGAAATTCATAATGCTCGTTGCTGGCTCGCGTGAAATACGTAAAGGAAAAACCGATAAAGCGGGAATTTTAAAAGTAGCCGATCTAGCTGAAATTTTAAAAGCAAGGGGGTTTTCTTGCGAGTTTAGGCTCTACGAAGGCGCTTCGCACGGCGAAGTAATCCCATTGGCTTTGCGAGATTTAGCGCTATTTACGCAAAGATAATCTTCTATTTAGCCGGTAAAGCCTTAATCTAAACCCGGCTCGTTTATATTTGCAAGCGCAAGACCGAGCGGCGCAGGCTCGTTGATTGCGCCGAAACGCGTCGCCGGATTTAAGAAATTAAACTTTAAAGCCTTTTTGGCTAGTATCGCGCAAATTTAAAGGATGGAAAATGCAAAGTTTCAAATGGCAAATTTCAAAGCGGCTCAAGCAGGCGA
>NZ_CALIJF010000280.1 GCF_938018035.1 uncultured Campylobacter sp.
ACCCGCTGCATAAATTTGATGCAAAAAGCGGGCTTGCATTTTGCGCGTAAATTCTGCGCGAGCGTGCGTTTGTGCGTGGGATTTGCGCGCGGCAGTTGTTTTTGGTGCGGCGTCTTGCGGATTTAAATTTATGCGCTCAATCGCGTCGTATTTTTGATACGCGGCACGGCACGGAATTTTGCCGTTTAGGAAGCGCGCCGTGCGGCAAATTTCGCAACAGAAAATGTCGCATCAATTTCGCCGCATTCAAATTTCGGCAGGTAAAATTTGCCTTGCGGCATCGTGTCGCGCAAAAATTCGCCGATCGCGGCGCAAAAACAGACGCGCTCAATTTCGCGGTAGAGATTTCGGCGCGGCACAATTTGTAAGCGTAAAATTTACCGCCTGTTTTCATTGCGTTGGCGTGAGCCGACTTGAAGCGCGGCACAATTTGTGGATGCGAGACTGCGCCGCAGCGGTTCCGGCGATGCGGCAGATGTAAATTTAAAAATAAAGAGCAAAAATGGTTCAACTACTACTTGATAAAGCGAGGGCTCTGCTTGCGCCCGCGCCGAAATTTTATTTCGGCCTATGCGGCGCGGTGGGTGTATTTTGGCTCGTCGTCGCGCTTAATTTGATCGTTTGCGCGGCGCGGGTGTATTACTTTTACGGCGTGGAAGATCGCATATTTTCGCGGATCTTTGAGGATTTTTGCTGCATTTTGATCATAAATTTGCTCATCTTTCATCTCTGCTTCGTCGTTTTTAGAAGATTTTTCGGGCTTGCCGCTCTGTTTGTGCTAGCGATCAATACGCTTTGTGCGGCTATCTCGCTCTTTTTGGTCGTTTTTTTTCGACTCCGCTTTTAACGTCGTCGCGCTCGATGCGATAATCCACACCGACGCGAACGAAAGTAAGGAATTCGCCGCGCAATTTCTCAGCGCGGGCGTGATCTGCTCTTTGCTCGCATTCGCGACCGCGACGTTTGTCGCGCTGAAGTTTAAAAAAAGCTCGTGCAGCGCGAGGCTGCGAGCCGCATTTAGCGTGATCTATCCGATTTGTGTGGTCATTTTTTGCATTTTTACGGCGACCAAAATCGCAAGCGGTGGCGAGCGTTATCGCGCGACGCTCGGCACATACGCTCCGCTTGAGTTCGCGTTCGTCGTAAAAGATTATCTCGGCGATGCAAATTTCCTTGCCGATCTGCAAAGCATCGAGCGTGGCTACGACGAGGCGAAGCGGGCGAATTCCGCGCTTGATTTTAACGCAACGCAGATTAAAAACGTCGTGCTGATTATCGACGAGAG